>CABGHG010000058.1 GCA_902158735.1 Candidatus Methanolliviera sp. GoM_oil | reverse complement strand
GATGAAATAAAATGAACGCTCTCGCAATTACCGGATCGAATCGTCTTGACCACTCCCCACTTTCAAATCATCCACCTTTTACTTTACATACCTTCCAACGATCGGAATCGCTTCCCCGCACCTCGGACATCTCTTCTCAAGGGTGATCTTGTAATCGATCACATCGAACCCGAGACGTCTTATCAAAAGTTTACCGCATGAGGGGCAATAGGTGTTCTCATACCGATGACCTGGAACATTTCCGGCATAGACGTAGTTCAAACCCTCTCTTCTTCCGATCTTCCACGCATTCTCCAACGTTTCAACAGGTGTCCTTCCCGGATAGAGTCCGACCTCAAATGCCTTATAATCCGGATAATACTGCGTTACGTGCCATGGAATGTCTCCAATCTCTCTGATTCTTCCTGCGATTTCTCTCAAACACTCTTCATCGTCGTTGACGCCGGGTATGATCAGGGTCGTTATCTCTATGTGGACGCCAATCTTCCTCGCTTCTTCGATATTTCTCCAGACCCTCTCGACGTCCGCCCTACAATATTTTTCGACCGCCTCGGCGTCTCCCTTGACATCAAAATTTATCGCATCCAACCCGTGCTTCACCAACAATCTCAAAGCCTCTAAGCTCATATAACCATTCGTGACGTATGTGTTATAGAACCCCTCTCTTTTCGCCAGATCAAAGACGTCCAGGGAATACTCGAATAACAATGTGGGCTCGTTGAACGAGATGCTCGTTCCCTGGCATCTCTTCTCTTTCATCAATCTTATAAAATTTTCAGGAGAGAGATAATTCCTCTTCTCCGGATCCGGGGGATATTTGCTGATATTCCAATTCTGACACCAGGGACAGGTAAAATTACAGGACCAACTTCCAACAGTCAAGGCACGGCTACCAGGGAAGAAATGAAAGAATGGTTTCTTCTCGATCGGATTTGCGCTTAAAGATGATATATTGCCGTATTCGAGCGTGTAAAGCTTTCCATTAATATTTTTCCTCGTCTTGCAGAATCCATATCCATCCAAGGGGATCTCACAATATCTTTCACAGGTCATACACTTTACCTTCTCCCCGATCTTCTGATAGAGGAGTGCCTCTTTGATACAAGGATCTTTCTTCATCTCATCTATTTATCATGAATTCAGATCTCCAATACCATTATAAAGATGGGGTAATCGCTCTCTAATGATCCCTAGAAGTTCTTCCTCAATCGTCTTCATATTTTTTTAAAACTCCTTCTCTCCCATCATAGTCTTTCTAATCTCTCAACCTCTTCCACGATCTTCGGCAAGGTCTTTCCGACTTTCCCTTCTATGATATAGTCGGAGATCGTACCCGTCAAAGGCGTAGGCTCAGCATTTATCTCCACGACCGCCGCCCCATAAGATTTTGCGATACTCGGTAGACCTGCTGCTGGATGGACCGTCGAAGACGTTCCTATGATGAGCATCAAGCTACAACTCGCCGCTTCATCCTGCGCCCTGCGAAGCGCTTCAGTGGGAATCGGCTCCTCGAAGAGAACGGCATCAGGCTTTAAGATCCCACCACAATATTCACAGAGAGGAGGCAATTCACCACTTTTCACCCTACTTTTAACTTCTGACATGGGATAACGCCTTTTGCATTCTATACAGATAGCCCGATTGCTATTTCCGTGGAACTCTATGACGTCCGTATTCCCGGCCTTCTGGTGTAGACCATCCACATTTTGGGTGATTACACAGCTTAGATAACCCAGCTCTTCCAATTTAGCCAAGGCGAGATGTGCTGGATTTGGTTTCGCTTTTGAAAGATCGAATCCATCTTCTTCCATTTGAATCTGTAACTCCCAGAATCTCTTTGTATCTCTCCGAAAGAAGGTATAGGTAGACTGTTCTGGATCGTATCTCTTCCATAAACCCTTTGGACCCCTAAAATCTGGTATTCCACTTTCCGTCGATATTCCGGCGCCCGTGAGTGCTATAACTTTCTCTGCATTGGAGATCTCCTTCGCCAACCTTTTAATCAAGTTTTCATCGGTCATATTCTCATCTCTTCTTAGCATATATCCCTATTTATTTAAGATTTTGTCAAGCTTAAGCTTCATCGAGCCGGCACCAATATCTATTGGTACCTTTTCTCTCCATATTATCTCCTCTGGGAGGAAACCTTCAAATGCCTTCCTCAAAATCCATTTTCCCCATCTCTTTCCTTTCTCTTCCCGTACCTTATATTCCATCGGTATCTTCCGCGCGTATTCTCTTATCCTCCTGTCCAAATATGGGACTTTTACGTCTATGCCCATAACCTCTCCTATCTTATGTGGAGACCTCAAATATTCCCCAGAATCTTCAAATAGTGTTTTATAGAAGTAATCTTCAAAATTATCTCTTAAATTTATGCTAAAATCATATCTCTCATCCGTCAGTAGATCTATCAACGTCACCATCGGGGAATATCCTGCGAAGAGCTCATCTGCACCATCTCCCACATACAACGATCCGACGTGGTCTTTTGCGACTTTCATTGCAATGAAGACTGGAACGATACTCTTTATCTCAAAATATCGACACTTTGTGATTCTCATCACACATGGAACGGCTTTTATCATCTCTTCTTCGCTGAAATGATATATTATGTGATCTAAATCTAAGAATTCGGTAACCTTCTTTGCATACTTCAAATCCTCCTCGTAACCTTTTAACGTCACGGTAAATGCCTTTAAATTTTTTCTTTTCTTCGACGCGATAGATGCGATCACACTCGTATCCAATCCTCCAGACAATAATAATCCCTCCGCCGGATCTCCTTCTACCACTTCTTTCAATAATCTCCTCAGTCCCTTTATTTTTTCGATCGTCTTACTCTCCTTTTACCTTTATAAAGAACAGTTTCTCGGCCAATTTCTCTATATATTTTCCACGCTCCAATTTATCCCTCCACCTCTCTGGTATCGCGTCTATTCCATAACGAGCTCCACTTATAGCGCCGGTCATTGCACCTATCGTGTCCGTATCACCCCCAAGACCAATCGCATAACAAACGGATTCCTCAAATCCACCCTTCAATGATGAATAGATGGCCGTTGGAACGGAATTATATGCTTCTATCCCATTTCCAAGCTCACTCACAATTCTCAGTTTACTCTTTTCGTCCAATAATCTCTTTGCCATCTCAAGTTTTTCTCTATATATCTCATTCTCTGTAAATTCTATCAACTTATCAAGAAAATCATTTGGATCTAACTCAGATTTATATCCAGATCTCAAAGCCAAAGAAACCGCATAAGCCTGCATAACCGCTCCCTCCCTTCCCAATTCGTGTGCATGCGTGATACCGCTCGCGGCTTCTGCCACTTCGCGCAGTGCCTTCGGATTATCGTGATAGAAGAGGCCGATGGGAGCAACCCTCATTGCTCCTCCATTCCCGTACGATCCCTCTCCGTTGAATAGCGTCTTCGCGGCCTTCTCCCATTTAACACCGGATCTTATCATCCTAAAGATGGCTGGGGGACCGTATGCATAGCCACGCCAGGGCTCATCTTCATAATTTTTAAGGAACGTTCTTGCCATATGATCTCCGTCAAATCCTCTTTTTTCTATCAACGATTCTGCCACACCGATCGTCATGTGCGCGTCGTCCGTCCACCTCAAGAATTTCGGTTCTTCAAATTTGAATTCAAGAGACGAAAGACCCTCATATAGGCTTCCGAGTGCGTCGCCCACGGCAACTCCTACCAGGCACCCGATGAACTTCTTAAGCATCTCATTATACACAGCTTCTTTTCGCAAAAATACTTTACGAATCGGGGAAGTGAATATTAGACTTGCGTTAGAATTACTTCACTTTTATTTCTTCATTTTTCCTATTCTAAGTGAGAATAGAATTCCTTTGGTTTAAGTTCATCGAATTCCCCTCTCCCCAAAAGATATTTTCTTATATCAATGCATAGATGGCATTTAGAGACATATCCTTCTCTTAATTCCTGATAACCAAAATCTTTAGCAAAGTGAAAAAGTCCTTTAAAATCCTCGTTGATTAAAAATTTCAAAACAGGCTTTCTCTCCAAATCCAACCCATCTTTTAAAAGTTCATTCAAGTTTCGGCAATCACCCAAGGAGATCCCACCGCAATAGCCTGGCAAGTAATTTCCATAATTATCGAAATGATTATGCCAATTTCTCAGAAGCTGATAGATCATTAAATTTTTACCAAATATTTCTTGACTGATTTTGATCCCTCTTTCTGTTCTCTCAAATGGCACGTATTCTAAATAAAATGGATTGACAGAGATCAAAATTCCTTTTAGGCCTTTTTCTTTGAGTAGCTGAAGTTTTTCTCTGGTTAATCTCTCGTTGATGCACCAGTAGCAGTTTGTCTCAACAAAAGTTGAGGGAATATTCAACTCATTGGCTATCTCTGTGGCTCTCAGCAAAAGCTCGAAATTCAAAAATGGTTCTCCACCGGTAAAATGGAGTCCATAGTTTAAGCTTACCTTTTTCGGTCCATAAGGACTCGGCTTTATTTTTCCCGCCAGTTGACTCAATATCTTTTCTAAATCTTCTTCTGAAATCCAATCCCCGCTCCATTTCGGTGAGCAGGCATACATACAATATCGACACTCAGCAGTACATTTATAAGAAAGTATTATTCCCCCAGAAATCGGTTCCGGCAACTTCATTTTTTTCATATCAACCTGCTGAGCAAGGAATCTCCTCTAGTTATGATATGAGAGGAATTGTCACTTGTACACTCATAAAGTTTTTTCTGCGATAAAACTATCTACTATTATTCGACGATATGAATCCTCAAAAATCGAAGATTTTTGAGCGCTTTAAAAATGCTTTAGAAGAGTTATCGGCTTACTTGTCGTAGAAAAACCCGCTAAAATGTGTATTTGATATGGAGGATAGGTTAAATCGTGTATTTGGGAATATTAGATCTGAGGGGTTGAATAAAATGAATATTGTTTTAGTGGGAAGCATGAAAGTATTGGGAGAAGTTTTAAGTGGATGAAGTGAGAAAAAAGTTGTGTGTAGATGAGTTATTATTCTTATTTTCACCGCCTAAAATTATCCTACCTTTACCCTTTCATATAAAAACAAATTAAATTTCTTAATCCCATCTATCTTATCTGTTTTTTCTGTCTTTACCTTGGCATTTGCCTCTTCCAGCGCCCTGTCATTCTGGGCAAGGTTTATATTTCTTCCGTCGCCTCGTCTACCTCGCATACTCGGCATCGACCTTTACCACCGTGAATTCTTTATATCTCTCTTGGATTCAAATCGTATCCTTCCGCTCATAATGAGATTATCTTACCCACTCCGCAATGAATGCTCTTCTCCGGATATAAAGATCTTATTTCTGATTTAAATATAGTACAGTGGCAAGCACAAACTAATTCTAAATCTTTGAGCAAGTCAAATTCCCTGAATCCATGCAGACCGCCAATCAGTGTATAAACCTTTCCAAACTTTGAGGATGCTATAAGGATATCTCTTACCCCAGGATGAGAACATCCTGTGATCACAACTATTCCCTCTTCTGTTTTGATTGCAAGAGATTGCTCTATGCCTCCAAGTTCGCCGGTTGAAAAGATATTTTCATGTATTTGAAGAGGTTCTTCGACGCTGATTACCTCCTTCGCGTTAAGATGCTTGTAAAACGAGATCGGAAGATAAACTTTGACATTTTTATTTATTTTGAGTAAATCAGAAAGTCCACCGGCGTGATCAAAATGGCCATGAGAGATGAAGACCTCATCGATAGAATGAGGATCGATACTAAGTTTTTTCATATTTGAGAGAAGTATGGAACCGTTTGCTCCTGTATCAAAGAGAATTTTTGCCAGATCTGTTTCTATAAGGCAAGAGAATCCCCAATCTGCCTCAAGACCTTCTTCTTTTTTATAGACTTCATTGTCATAAATGATGGTAATTCTCATCTCGATACCTCAATCCACCACGCATGCTTATGGCAATGACCAATAAGATGTTGCCAAGCTTTATAAACAATATCTTGAGGCGGAAGTTCGACCATAATATCTGTTAGAATACCGTTAATATATCCTTCCCAAGAAAGTCCTCTCTTGGATTCTATGAAATTATCATCGATAAAATCTAATCCGAGAGGATCCAAAAGCCACTCAAATTCGGCCGTATATCTATCTCCACTCTTTGAGATCGCCTTGTGAACATCGCATCTCAAAGTGGTAGATCTCCTCGACTCATTGAATTCTATCTTCTGGTTTGTGGCATAGATGCCTTTTGGCATGCATTCATCAAACCGTTCAATTTGATCGCGTTTAAATTTGTCTTTATCCTTTATGATCTTGGAGAACTGATCTTCGTTCCAAAAGGATTCTTTTTGGTAATGAAAAACCAGATCATCCGCCTTTACTGTAATATTTATAGCATTCTCTCCTACAGCGACTTCTCCAAAGATCGGTTCATCGAGGACACAAGCAAGAATGCCTATCATCAAGATAATGGCAATAATTTTCCAATTGGTTATGATTTGCCTTCTCATATCATCAGTCCCAAATTTTAATAGATCAAATATAAATGTTTTGATTGGTTGAGCATAACCAGAGAATACTACAATTGGTTGAGAATAACCAGAGAATACTACAATTGGTTGAGAATAACCAGAGAATACTACAATTGGTTGAGAATAACCAGAGAATACTACAAAAACGCTCTAAAAACGCTCTAAAAATGAACGCTACAAAGACGATGAAGGATAATAAAGATGAAGAAATTAATTGCCCTCTCCGGAAGTGACGGAAGTGATGAGACTCTCACGGCGTCTGCACTAAAGACTGCCGAGGATGTAGGATACCACATCGCCGAGAAATGCGGCATTTTAATCTGCGGTGGCAAGGGCGAGGTCATGAAGGCAGCCAAAAGAGTGAAGCGGGGAGGAGATTGATGATCGGGATTCTACCACATTTTAGAGAGGAGCGAACAAATTCATCGATATCGCCATTCCAACTCATCTAGGTTACATTAGAAATTATCTGCTCATAACGATGGCCGATGCAGTGATCGGCATCGCCGGCAGATGGGGCACCTTAAATGAGCTTTCCTTGCATTGGAGCTGGTAAGCCAACCATCGTTCTAAAAGGTACGGGTGGTTTTGCAGATATTTTGAGCAGGAAAGAACTGTTAGAAGGGTTTAGACAGAAATTTCAGTTGCTCAATCGATGAAGAGACACTAAAATCTGCATTTGTCTGAGATGAATTTTGCTTTATCTTTTATTCATAGAGCGAAATTCATAGAGCGAAGGGTTCACCTCAAATCGAAGCCTGTTTTGGGCTGGATTACGCAGAGAAAAACTGATTATTCCTCCTCTTACGAGCTCCTTCACCGTTTTCTCTGTATCTAATTCCAATTCATCCAGAGATCTTTTAAGAAATTCTGGTTCTATTTTGTAGATTTTAGATGGGATATCATCGTCAGATATCTTCCTCTTCACCATCCGAAAAATCTCTAAAATCTCTTTCACTTTCGATTCTTCAATACTTTCCAAGTAATTTTTGATTGCACACTCGGCATCCCATCTCTCGGTCTCCTCAACTCCTTTGATCAAATATCGAATGATCTCGGGCATCTCGTATCTCTCCTCCATATTCGGTCTTGCATACAATATCCTATCCTCCCATGATTTGCTCTCCGGAACTACCTCTGATATTCTGATTGGAATCAATAATCTTTGAGAGAAGAGGAAGAGAAGGTCTTCGGTAGAACCTTCCAATTTCTCTACCTCATTATAGGAGATCGTTCCATCTCTCGCAGCTTTTACCATCACTTCAGCCAATAGATCTGTTCTCTCTTCCGGAAATCTCTCTTTTAGAACTTGTTTTAAGTTATTTGAGACCGTCATTTTATGGTCCAATTTTAGTCTTTCATCATATTCACCATATACTTCCCTGATCTTTATATGTATACATATATGTATAATTCACGATATCTTCTCTTTTGAGTAACCGACGGGCGTATTCATCTATCTCGTAAGGATTCTCGCCGACGATCAGACCTCCTTCGATCTTTTTGACATTCGTCCCACCCCACACCCTCTCCTGTGCACATTGAACAAAGGTCGCATCCAGCATCGTCAGCGTTCTTCTCCCGATTATCCTTGGCAGATCATCGATGAGTCTCATAAAATTTAATCTGCCTCTATTTGCATAAACATGAAGCCTGATCTTGTCAAAATGATTGATCAAGCCAAATAGAATCTTTCTTGCACCAGTGAATCCACATTCTGAGTGCAATTTTAGCACGGGTAACGCCACAATGAGGTCAAAGTCATCCAGTTTGACGATCCTAAACTTAAACCCCTGCTCTTCGACCTCTTCATACTCAAAGTCTGTGTCAAAACATCTCATCTCTATTCCATGTTTCTCGCAGATCTTTGCAAGTTCGGATTCAATGACGACACCATGAATATAATTTAAGGTATCTCTCTCCAATTCTGGTGGTAATCTTCCATCGACATATTCTCTGGCGTCTTCCCAAAATTTTAGGGATGATGCCCTTATATCATTCATCTCATCCATTTTGAAGCGAATTGGTCTATTTTTATAGTAGTAAACTTTGTCTGGGGCAGGTCCATCGGCCACCGCGACCTCTGATACTTCAAATGCGTTCAACACCACATCCAATACGCTCGGATCCGTCGTCGTGGGATAGGGCTCGCAACTGACGATATTCGGTTTGACCAATATTTTCCCTCTCTTTGTTGAAACTTGTTGAATGACGTTGGATATCTCTTTTGCTCTCTTCTCAATTATCTTCATGCGTGTTTAGATGTAATACCACCAAAAATATAAAGATAGGGATAAATTCAAATGGTGAAGAAGGTGAAGAAATGCTGAAATCATACTTCAAAAGGATATTCGAAATCGCGAAGAAGAAATAAGATCTCCTTCAGATGTCATGTTATATTAAAAACTAAATAAACATTTATTGAGTTTTGCTAATGATGGATAGCAAAGTTCTTGACGCACATTGGGATTGTTTGCGATTATGAGAAATTATTTTTTCAAGTGTAAGCAACAGTTGATTGATAACGGAAACATTTGAATACTATTGGGTATTCTTATATAGTGATGTTTAAAAAATACTAATATATTCCAAACGAATTGAAAAGGAGTTGAAAGAAGATGCAGATAACAGTTAAATCGGAATTGATACTTACAGAAGAAGACAAAGGTAAACTGGATAATTTAATGAGAGTTTACTCTTCTGCTCATAGATTTGCTTATAATAGAATTATGGACGACAATTTATCAAAAAACGATTTAAAAAAGCTTATACAAGAGATGTTTGGTTTAAATGCTAGAT
>CABGHG010000057.1 GCA_902158735.1 Candidatus Methanolliviera sp. GoM_oil | reverse complement strand
ATATACCATCAAATAGATCTATAGGCCTCCAATCACTCAAAACAAGTTTTGCACCGAGCCAATCAGCTATCTCGTATGCGTTACCGATGGTTGCACTAAGCCCTAGTATCTGGATGTTCTGGTTCATCCTCCTAAGCCGTGAAATTGTTATCTCTAACGTAGGCCCCCTATCTGCCGAATTGATCAGGTGTATCTCATCTATCACCACCGCGCTCAATTCCTCTATCCACCCCACACCATTTCTAATCAAAGAATCGACTTTCTCTGATGTGGCTACAAGGATATCGTAGTCTCCAAGCCGTTCATCGTTGGATTCGTAATCTCCAGTCGATATCCCCACCCTAATTCCAAATTTCTCGAATTCTTTAAATCTCCGATACTTCTCGCTCGCCAACGCCCTCAACGGAACGATGTATAATGCCTTTCCTCCTTCTTCCAACGATTTTAACATCGTTAACTCGGCTATCAACGTCTTTCCGCTCGCAGTTGGAATAGCAACGATCAAATTCTCTCCTTTCAATACTCCTGATTCCATCGCATCTTTTTGGGGTGGATAAAGCTCTCTTATACCGGATTCTATATAAAAATCAATTATCTCCTTCGATATACTTCCTTCTAACTCTTTTAGTTCCATCTTATCTCTTTTTCACGAATAACCGCTAATCTTCTTGATGGTGAAAGATGTTGGCAATAAGTGGCCGCTCATCATCATAGTACTTCTCTATGAAGGTAACATAATCTTCTAGTGAAGCAACCGCCCTCTTGTTATTACCTTCCTTTATGGATCCTACAGCATCCTGCAGAATTCCAATCTCAATCTCAATCTGTGATGATATGTCACAAACATTGCCGCGGCAGGAACCGGCATCAGCTCGCCATACATGTGACTCTTTCATATCTATTATCTTTTCTATATCGGCGATACACTCCATTTTCTTTGAAAGCGAAGTTAATTTCTCCTCAATAGCCCTAATATCTTTTCTAACGCCCTCTTTATCTATCATAAACATTTTTTTCATCCTTGAACCTCTCAAATTAAAATGATAACGTAAAAAGCTATCTACAGCAACTTCATTGATCGCCATCTAAAAAAGTACATTCAAACATATCAAAACCACTTGGGGGCGTTGAGGGTTGATCATCTTTTGGTCGAAAGTCGAGTTTATTTGGTACTATCGATTTTTCTAGTGATTTTCAACTTTTTCACATTTTTCAATAGCCATTTTTTGCATGTTAGAAGATGTTAAAACATATTTTACGCAATTTTTTATATTTCTCATCATTATGTTTCAGATAATGGTGAAAAACCAGAAAACAATTCATTTTTACTTACCTTCACATACCCCACCTATAGATTCTTTGACGTTATTTTTAAATATCTATCTCTCTTACGTAGATAAAGAGACGATTGGGTTTACGTGAAAATAATTGAGCAGATATCGGATTTTCTAAATCCACTAAAGGTTGATATCTCACTGTATACGGCTATTTTTGAATTGGCCATCACAAAAATTAAGGAACCTATATTTTCAATAAGGGCGGCAAATAAACGAGGAATTCTGAATTTCTCCAATTCATACTACTACAATGCGATAAATAAGTTGAGGAATCTATCCATAAATGGAGAGCTCTCTTTAGACGACTTCCTCTTTGCAATAAAGTCAAATACGAGCATAACCGATGCGACCTATGTGAAGAGAGAAGGAAAGATAGATTTATGAAGTCTTCAAAAATCCTTTGGATAAGAGTGCATTATCATAGAGCATCTTTTCGAAGTGCGGAATCAGCCAGAACCTATCAGTTGCGTAGCGATGAAAACCTCCACCCAGTTGGTCGAAGATTCCTCCTCGTGCCATCGTATAGAGGGTCTTCGCCACCATCTTTAATGCGAAATCTTTCTGTGTTCTATAATAATACCGGAGAAGGAAAGAGAGATAGCTGGGCAGTGGAAACTTCGGTTTTTCCACTGACCATGCCTTCGCCTCGACACCGAACCCGCCATAATTTGAATCGAAATGGAGGACGAGCTGCTCATAAGCATTATCAAGAATATCAACGGAGATCCTCTCAGCTTGAGCTTGAGGCTTATGTATGTATGAATTGCGCAAGAGCTGAGTGATCTGTTCCGAATTTTGCTCAATCTGTTCTTGTCTATCACGCCAAAAGTTTACAATAGTCCATAGTAGGACATTAAAGGCAGGTAAGCCATGTCTTGGTTCAGGTGGGAAATATGTTCCGCCGTAGAACGGCTTCAAGTCTGGCGTAAGGAAGATTGATAGGGGCCATCCACCGGTGCCTGCCATCATTTGAACAGCCTTCATGTAGATTTCGTCTAAGTCCGGGCGCTCCTCACGATCTACTTTTATGCAAATGAAATTAGCATTGAGAATCTCGGCTGTTTGTTCGTCTTCGAAAGATTCTCGTGCCATTACATGACACCAATGGCAAGTGGAATATCCAATACTCAGAAAGATAGGTTTGTTCTCTTCTTTGGCACGTATAAACGCTTCTTTTCCCCAGGGGTGCCAGTTGACTGGATTGTAGGCATGCTGGAGTAGATAGGGGCTTTTTTCTTTTATAAGAGCATTTGGAGTCTTTCTTTTCGTCTTATCGCTTCCGTGCATGATAGCCACCTTTCGTAAGGTATTAAGGTATTAAAGATAAATAATAGAGGTTTTTCTAATAACTATAATTTAACCTTTGCCTATCCGCCACCTTCATTTTTCCGTTTACTTCAGGTCAATCATCCCGCGTTTGATGATAAGCGCGGGGAACTATGGGGGAAAACTTGGTAAGTATAAGATAAATTTGAGTGAGTTGCTGTGATGAGCTGTGCTCGAATGTCCAAAGGATTTTTGTAAGATCCTGTTCCTTCCTTCTTTTTTGGAGCGGTTCGTTTCTGTATTTCTCACCTAAAAAATGTCGGGAACATATCTAAAAATATATAAGATATAAACTCATTTAATAAAATATGGAAACAAGTGATCGCAGAGAGTCAATAAGACCAGATTCAAAGATGAAGCATTACTGGTACCTCTGGATGTTCTTCTTGGTCGTGGTAGGAGTTTTGTCTTGGAGCATACCCGTTGCGTTCTTCGTACCTGCCGATCGGCTCTTGATATATCTTCTCTCGGTTTATCTACCAACATCGGTCGCTTTAATTTATACCAGTTGGTGGATCCCGAAATTTTATGATACGATAGAATTTAATCTGGGGGAGGATGCAGTGCACGGCAAATATGGCGTATTCTTCAGACGAGAGAAGGAGATAAGTTATGGAAGGATCACGATGGCCGGCTTAAGCCATGGCCCGTTAAAGAGGTATTTCGGCGTGTACAACGTAACAATACATACCGCCGCGATGGGTGGATCGAACCTGCCCGAGATGTGTCTGATGAACGTAAAAAATGGACCTGAGATAAGGGATGAGATATCTGGAAAAATTGGGAAATTATCCCAATCGGAGCGGAGGTCCGTCGAGGAGAGGGTGTTGGAAGAGTTACAGAAGATCAGGGAGATCATGGAATCGTAACCTTATGCTCATCTCTCTCCTTCAACATTTTCCTATCTCTTATCGATTTAATCTTCCTTCTTTTTTTGGAACGTGGTGTTGAGCAATGAATGGCAAGCGTCTATAAATGATATATCAATATCAGTCGTCTCTAGTTGGCTTTATCTCATCTCCGAATCTATAACCTACTCCTATCCTGATCACGTCTTTCACCCTGAATTTTTCTAATAGGTCTATGCTCTCGCCGCATAGAAGCTGCTGCACCTTTAAAGCACAGCTTCTCAACTCAGCTTTTCCAGCTCGTCCTTTAAATTCTATATCCTGTGAAATCCTTCCACACGCGGGACACTCATAAATATCCGTGATCTTCACAATATCATCAGTGATGACGAACGCCGGGTATGAGTTCATCGTTGGGTCCCAGACACTCAGTAATCCTTCTTCTCCGTATTCTTGGACCTCCAATGTATCTGGATCTCTCGTGACGGCGATCGGCGCCTGAGTGACCACATGCATTCTTTTCTCCGGACATAACGCATCAGCTGCACCAAAATTTGCCTCACCAAATCCATAGGTATCGATTATCCAATCTCTGTTGATGTCAAAATGCTCTTCGACCCTCTTCTCAAACTCATCTTTGTCCACCCTTTCCCCTTCCAATGTCTTCCAGCCACCGTTCAATACCATCACACACAAATTTTTACCCGTTGGATCCAATTCGAGTCTCTCTTTTGCATCATCCATATAATCCATCAATGCCCCGATGATGTAGGGGAACGCCCAGAAGACCATCATCTTGTTCTCTCTGTTCCTCTCCTTTATCTTCTCCAACGTCTTTTTGGGATCGAACTTAAAATTTTTTAAGTGGAAAGAATGAGGCACTCCGATCAGATCAGAGAGAGACAGGGGAAGCCTTAGTAATTGCACCAGCCACGTTGAGCTCTCTTCCCATGTCGGCGTAAATAGTTCAAGAGCACAGTTCTTTAGCGCATAGTCGGCGGTTTCTCTGGGAGTTATCTCCAGTTTCTTCGATGCAAGAGGCAGGTAAACATTAATCAAAAGTCTTATGGACAATTCGGTCAGTTTCACCATTGAAGGCATATCTCTCGGGAGATAAGCAGGATTACCATTAATTCCAGACGTCGTGACCACACCGATCATCCTGTCGATAGGAACGCTCAAAATCCCACCTTTTTTAAACGTCTCCGCCGGTATCTGTGGTACCATATCAATCACGTCTTCGAAACCTCGTACGTCATCTGGTATTACGCCAATATCTCTGCAATAATTTCTATAAAAACTGCAATTATGATAGTGGTGTATGAACGATTGCTTCACTGCTTTAAATTGTAATTCTCTAAGCTCCTCTCGTTTCACGTGCCCATATCTTGGGTGTGTGCAGAGTTGAGTTATGTAATCTCCTCCCCTCTTTGCTAATATATACCTCTGGTCTAACGCCGCAGTTGAGATCTTCTCAACGGGTAACGACGCTATAAGATCCTTTGGATACTTCATCCCATTCATGACAAACCACTAAACCATCTTCATTGCCGGCAAAATCTTCATTAATCTAAAATCTTCTTCTGTTCGTCTCTTTTAACCCAATCACCGATCATGGAGCTGCTCTCTTAAACTTAGATAAGATAGATATCAGCGATAAAGCCCTCTCAAAAGCGCCTCTTGGATTATATGGCCCTCCATCGTTTTCTCCAACATTTTCTTGGTAGATCCCGGTTTTAGATCTATCGTTGCATTCAACGCGTAAAGTTTAAAACGATACGTATGTGTGCCGGATGGCGGGCATGGGCCCATGTATCCGATCATTCCCGCAGTGTTTGCACCCTGAACCGCATTTCCCAAGACATGTTCTTCATTGGGCACTCCTTCTTCTATCTTACTCATCTTTGGATCGATGTTCCAGATCACCCAGTGATCGAAGACTCCCATGGGAGCATCAGGATCGTCCATCACGATTGCCATACTCTTAGCTTTTGGGTCAACCCCCTCTATCCTCAACGGTGGTGATATATTTAGACCATCGCACGTGTACCTCGCCGGAATCTTTTTACCATCCCCAAATACACTCGAGAGTGTCAATTTTTCACTCATATCCTTGCCTCCTTCACCCTTAATCCCTCCGATCGAGAGTGATGTAAACAGAAACAAAATTAAAAATCCCATTTACATCCTTCTTAAATATTTATCCCTAAAAGATTGACGTCTGGATGGATTTCATTATATCTTTTTAATTAAGCGTTTCACTCAAAAAAAGATAAAAAATTGTTATGGCGATACTCTTACGAGACCGCCTAACCGTAACGGATTTTACATAAAACCTTTATCTCTCACCTCCACATAACTAAAGATGCTCCATCAACCACTGATATACTGGTTCGTTGACCTTCTCCTCGTTGTAAATACCCATGTAGATATCTAAGTGTCCCCAATCCGGAAAGGTGGAGTTCGTCACGTCGGTGTTTTTAATTCCGGGCCCGGAAGGTCCCCACGCCGTTAAACCGAGTTTGCTGATGAACGTGATCATGGGAACATCTATCTCTTTATAGTGGGCGTAGTAGTTGTAGTAATCTCTGTTCCATATACCGCCATCCGATTCGTATCCAGGTCTACTAATGTCAGAAGCGTATTCGAGATATACCTGCAGTGGCCAGTATCTGTCATATGTCTGAAGGGTTAGGGCAAGTGGCACGGCGTCGATGTAGTTATAAAGCACGCCCATTAGACCATCCAGACCCATCCTGTCTAGCCTATTATTAATCCATTCAATGTAATTGGCAAATGGCTTCCCCGTGTTTGGATCGATCGTCGGCTCGAGAAGTTTACCCGTGACCGGATCTTTCGGAAGGTCGAGCGGATGTTCTAATCCATGTTTGAGCACCTCTGAAAAATGTGGGATGTTAAAAACTGTCTTTGCAGCAGAGGACATTAGACCGTCCACGAGTGGCCCCATATTCGCCGTCATCTTCTGATCCAGTGCGTACATCCCCATCATTCCATACGCCCCCGTCTCGAGAAGACCCACCGGAAGGGGAACTGGAACTAATCTATGGTTCTTCCCACCTGTGCCGCCATCCAGCAGTATTATCCCCTTGAGACCGTCACTCCCATACTGCGAGGCGTAGTTCATCGCTGCCAGTCCTCCAAAGCTTTCTCCTCCCAAGAATATCTTATCTTCCCCGGAGACCTCTTTTGCCTTATCGACCGCCAACTTCATGTCGCCCATATACATCTTCCAGCCCCAGTCTTTCATAAATTTGATGTCCTTAGGCCCATAGGTTTTCGGTACGAAGTGCGTTCTGTAATCCATGGAATAGACGTCGAAACCCTTCAAGGCAAGATATTTGCATATCGAATGTCTTCCAAGCATATTTTTTATCTCGTTCACCTTCTCGGCGTCGGCATTGATCGACTTCAGGTACAGGTCGTAGTGATCTTCCGATATAATTGCTTCTCCGTTGGACCAAGTTCCAGGGAAGATAAACACGACTCCCTTCGGTTGTCCACCCTTCTTCACCAATCTGCGCAACGCTATCTTGTCGCATTGACCATAGGGTGGTCTATCCATCTCCCAGACTGACTCCTTAAGCTCGGGGTGAAGTTTCGAGCTTTTCTCGTTGACCACCAGCTTCCAGCCAAGTTTATCATCGGTACCGCTCGTAAAAGTGGTGACACCTGATACGATAGGAGTACAGACGACGCTTGCGACGAAGAAGAATATCGCCAGACAGGCAAAATATTTTTTAGATATCATTTTTTTTTTACATCCTTTTCTTTTTTAGATTTTATACTGACTTATTTCGTGTGATTGACCTTATATAAATATTTTTATATGTAGTATTGCCCAACACCTTTGGTATGTTAAATTATTCAGAAAGAGATAAATACTAAAAGTACATTTTAACGGAGAGGTGAATAATATGGATTGTTTGAACATGATCGTCGGTTTTTGTAATGGTATGGCTGACATCTTTCAAGTTCTACCGTATCTTAAATAATACAACAGATTTTGAGACGAGTGATCATGCATCTAATATGATACATTCATAAAATCTTTCCGATCAACTCCCCTCTTTTTATCTTTCTTTGAAAATCCTCTGTGTATCTCTTATTCAACGAGATGAGGATCGATGTTGATGGACCTGCAGATTTCTCTATATCAATTCCAATATCATCATTCAGCTCAATTTTATAGCCGAACTGCCCACGAAATTCATATAATTGATGCTTGATGCCCCTTCTTCCGACGGGGATGATGTCGTGTACATAGTGCAACTTTCTGACACGCTTCACATCTTCTATACTGATCATCTTGGAGCCTATAACCTCATAACCAACTTTTGGATCCCCAATGACAAAGATCACGTCTCCGCGGCGACTCACACCAAATTTTAAATTTTTTTCTTCTGTGATTCCCACTCCTACGATAGATAAAGCCGTTTGTCGCGTCTTAAAGTTCTCTTCCGTATGCCCCTCAACTATATCTTTCACTCCTGCCCTCTTAGCCTCCAAAAAAATTCCTTCGAATATCCTTGCACCCATCGGATGATATTCCACGGAGAGATTTGAGACGAGGAGCGCCGGATGAGCACCCAAAGAAATTATCTTGATGATCGCACACCGCGCCATAATCTTCCCAAGTTCTCTTTCGTCTATCTTTATGATATCTTCATCTTTAGAACCTATCGCACCGGAGGAGGTAGAAGAGATCACGATGCAAAGATCTTTCAGGTGCAAGATCGATGTATCCCTAAATCTCTCCGACCGTATATCCCGGGGGAAGAGTTTTAGATCTCTCAGGCTCACGAACTCACCGAGATTCTCAAGGAGATTTAAATAGACGATCAGGGACGACCTGATTATCTCCGATCTGGAAACGCCGTTTCTTTTGGAGATATCGTCCAATCTTTCTATTATTTTTTCAGGTACCCTAACGTTCAACGGTTGCATTACAACTGTAGTGCGATTAGTAACATTTAAAGGCTTCTCTGATAACCTATCGAAGGGGGTAATAAATTGGAAGAGACGATCAAGAAGATAGGATCTCTCGACGAAGAAGCGATGGAAAGGGCAAGAAGAAGACAGAGTGAGCTAACGAAACCTGTGGGAAGTCTTGGCAGATTGGAAGAGATCTCGATAAAATTGGCCGGAATTACGAGAGACCCAATGCCAAAGATCAAAGAAAAATTGATCATCACGATGGCGGGAGATCATGGCGTTGTGGATGCTGGCGTGAGTGCGTATCCGTCTGAGGTGACCAGTCAGATGATAGATAATTTTTTGGCTGGGGGCGCCGCGGTCAACGTCCTGGCGCGGCACATAGGTGCAAGGATCGTGGTCGTTGATATGGGTGTTGCCGCCGAGATAAACGAACCGGGACTGATCGTGAAGAAGATCGGTTATGGAACGAAAAATATGGTGAAAGGCCCGGCGATGTCGAGAGAGGATGCGATAAAGGCGATCGAGGCGGGAATTACGGTATTCGAGGAAGAGTATGAGAAAGGAATCGATATCGTCGGAACGGGAGATATGGGCATTGGAAATACGACGCCGAGCAGTGCCATCATCGCTGCTGTGACAGGATGCGATCCTAAATTGGTTACCGGAAGGGGGACGGGTATCGACGATATCTCTTTAGGAAAGAAGATAAACGCCATAAAGAAGGCAATAGAGATCAATGGTCCATTTGAGGATGCAATAGATCTGTTATCAAAACTGGGCGGCTTTGAGATTGCAGGCATAACCGGTGTGATACTCTCCGCCGCAAGCCATCGCGTACCCGTCGTCATAGATGGTTTCATATCTGGCGCGTCTGCGATAGTTGCCGGGGAGATAGAACCAAGATCAAAGAA
>CABGHG010000056.1 GCA_902158735.1 Candidatus Methanolliviera sp. GoM_oil | reverse complement strand
TTCAGGCGATGGCCGCAATATTGGGTGGAACTCAGTCTCTGCACGTGGATTCTTATGCCGAGGCATATTCCGTCCCATTGGAAGAGGATTCATTGTTGGCGCTTCGGACCCAACAGATCATCAACGCCGAGACACAGGTCACGCAGGTGGTTGATCCCCTCGCCGGCTCTTTCTACGTGGAGAAACTGACAAATATCGCGGAAGCGAAGGTTCTCGATCGATTGGAAGAGATCGAGAAGGAAGGAGGTTTCGTCGAGGCGATAGAGAGCGGTTGGATGCACAATAAAATTGCCAGTTACATCGCGAAGGAGCGCAGGGAGATCGATGATGGCACGATAAAGATCGTTGGATACAATTACTTCAGACGCCCAGACGTTAAAGAGCCGCCGATCAAATGCCAGGAGGTTTTGGAAGAGAGAAGGCAGAGACAGATTGAAAAGCTGAAGAAGTGGAGAGAAGATAGAGATAATGACAAAGTGGAGAGCTGTCTTGGCGCGATCGTGGATGCGTGCAAGTCCGGAGAGAACGTGACATATAAGACGATTGAAGCTGCCAGAGCAGGTGCCACGGAAGGAGAGATGCGAAGAAAGTTTGTAGAGGCGTTTGGGATGTGGAAACAGCCTCTGGTCATATAAGAGGGGTTATGAAAATGAGCGAAAAGAAGATTAAGGTATTATTGTCTGCATATAGCCTTGAGACGCATTCTAGAGGGATCGTCACGGTAGCGAGCATGCTCAGGGACGCAGGAATGGAGATCATCTATATCGGCAACAATCGTCCGGAGCAGATAATCGAGGCGGCAGTTCAGGAAGATGTCGATGTCGTTGGTATAAATTCGATGTGTGGTGGCGCATTAGAGCTCGGCGGGGAATTGATGAGATCTGCTGAAGAGAAGGGGATAAAAGATAAGGTGGCGTTTGTGATGGGAGGGATATTTCCGCCCGAAGATGAACCAAAACTTAAGAAACTTGGCTTTAAAGCCCTTCTTAAACCGGGTGCAACCTCTGAAGAGGTCGTAGGATCGGTGAAGGGGGTCGTTGAGGCGTAGTCTTTTCTTTATCTCTCTTTTTTTCTTTATTTTATTTAGTTGGTTCCAGCCCAGCCAATATCTCATCTGCGGCGGCATAAGGGGTGATCTTCCTTGATGTAATTTTTTTGACGATCATATCTAATTTTCCATTGCTTTTGATCTCTTCCAATACGGATTCTCTTATCTTCTCGGTGACGAGATCTATCAGATCCTCTTTGCATCTCTCCCTCTCTCTCTCGTATAGCATGCCGGTTTCTTTCAGATATCCCCAATGTCTCTCTATCTCGTCCAAAAGCTCTTCGATTCCGTCGTTCTTCAATGCCATGGTCTTCAGCACGGACGGCTTCCACGCCTTCTTAGGAGCCCAATCGAGCATCATCTCCAGTTCCATCACGGCCTCCTCCGCGCCTCTTAAGTCCGCCTTGTTAACGACGATGATATCCGGAATCTCGAACATTCCCGCCTTTATTGTCTGGATGGCATCCCCCAATCCGGGCACGACGACCACCGTGGTGGTATGAGCGAGTTTTGCGATATCGACTTCGGCCTGTCCTGCTCCCACGGTCTCTATCAATATGATATCGTATCCAGCAGCGTCAAAAACATTGACCACCTCACTCGTTGCCTCAGAAAGACCTCCATGCGCCCCCCTTGTTCCCATACTCCTGATAAAGACATTCTCGTCCAAGAAGTTATCTTGCATCCTTATCCTGTCTCCAAGGATTGCTCCCCCGTGAAATGGGCTCGTTGGATCTATTGCAACCACGGCTATCTTTTTACCTCTCTTTCTCCACCCTTTTATCATCTGATCGACCAAAGTCGATTTTCCGACGCCTGGAGGCCCAGTGATTCCCACGATCTTTCCACTTCCGGTATGGGGATAAAGTTCATCGATGATCTCCTTTGCAACGGGATCTTTGTTCTCGATCAAAGTTATCGTCCTCGATACCGCCCTCTTATTACCGGTCAAGACTTCTTTGGCAAGATCCATTCTATATTGGCCTCTAATATTCTATCCCTTCCCTCGCAAGGACGCCCTCTTTGAATGGATGTTTTATGTCCAAAATTTCGCTCACATAATCAGAGATATTTAGTATCTCCTTTGGAGCATATCTACCGGTCAAGACGAGCTCAAGATCCTCCGGTCTCTTCTCTATAACGTCCAACACCTCTTCTACGGAGAGTAGTCCGTAGTCGATCGCAACGTTTATCTCGTCGAGTATCACGAGGTCATATTCTCCACTCTCTACGACTCTTTTTGCGTACTTTAATCCCTCTTGGGCAAACTCAATATCGATCTTATCTGGATTTTTTTTGTTCACAAAGGATGCCCTTCCAAACTGTTTTATCTCAAAATTTTTGAGCATCTTCGATGAATTTATCTCCCCGTATCTCGAATCTCCTCCCTTCATGAACTGTATCATAGAGACTTTTAAACCGTGGCCTACCGCTCTCAATGCCATCCCCAAAGCAGAAGTCGTCTTTCCCTGCCCATTTCCGGTCTTTACATGTATAAATCCTTTCTTTTCCGATTCTTCTCTATCTTCCTTTAAAACTTTTTTATCTTCTTTCAAAATTCGATCACCTTCTAAATGATGGCACAAAAAGGAGAGATCCATCAGAGAAGATAAAAATTTCGGTTATACTCGTCTCCAAAGTAAGAAAACATTTATATTAAACCGTAGTGATTGTTACCAGAAAGGGCATAGAGAGGTGTAAAAGTGAGAGATGTGGCAATAATTGGTACGGGTCAGACGAAGTTTGGAAGGTGGGATAAATCGAATACCGAACTCTTCTGCGATGCAGCACTGGAGGCGATGGAGGAGGCGAATGTAGATCAGAAAGATATAGAAGCGGTATATGCGGGCGCCGTATTTCCAGGATTTGAGGAGGGGCAGTGCAATATAGGGGGTCATTTAGTCGGATCGCTACACTTGGGAAACATACCGGCGACGAGGTTTGAGGGCGCATGCTGTTCCGCCACCGTGGCGATAAGAGACGCGTATATATGGGTTGCGTCCGGTTTTTATGATATCGTCCTGGCCGGAGGAACAGAAAGGGCACTCTCGATGGGGACACCGTTTGCAACGAAGACGTTTGCGATGGCCAACGATTGTAAATATGAAGGAAACGTAGGGATAACATTTCCCGGTGTCTTTGCAATGGCTGCGAGGCGTTACTCAAAGATATATGATATACCACTGGATAAACTCAGGGAGAAGATGGCTCATGTATCGATGAAGAACCATAAGCATGGCGCGTTGAATCCTCTGGCACAGTTCTATCAGAAGATGGGGAATTTAAAGGTTGAGGACGTGTTAAATGCGAGGATGGCATGTGATCCTCTGACGCTCCTGGACTGTTGTCCGTTCTCTGATGGTGGAGCCGCAACGATCATCACATCCGCGGATATCGCGAGGAGATATACGGATGAACCGGTGTACATTTTGGGTGTGGGACAGGGATCGGCTGGACATCTAGGTGCACAGGAAGATATCACGAAGCCTGCTTCTCGTGTCTTCTCTTCTAGATCGGCGTTTAAACATGCCGGGCTTGGCCCAAAGGATATAGATATTATGGAGATTCACGATTGCTTCACATCTGCCGAGATAATCGCGAGCGAGGCGATAGGATTCTTCGACTGGGGTAAAGGAGCGGACGCGGTGGAGGAAGGTCAGACGGATATGGGAGGAAGACCCGTCATAAATCCGGATGGTGGATTGATGGGTAAGGGTCATCCGATAGGTGCGACAGGTGCGGCTCAGGTCCACACGATCGTTGAGGAGATGAAGGGTAAAGCTCCGAAAGGAAACCAGGTTGATCCAGTGCCGGAGATCGGGATGACAGATACGCTCGGTGGAGGGTTTAACACGCTGGCTCATCTCATACTTGGGAGATCGAGGAGGTGAAATAAAGATGAAGGAATATTACGTTTTGACGGCAAAGGATTTCTATGATGGGTTGAAAGAGGATAAGCTTCTCGGATTGAGGTGTAAGGAATGTGGACAGATAACGTGCCCTCCCCTGCCTACATGTCAGTGGTGTGGCTCCAAAGATCTAGAGAAGACGGAATTGAGCGGAAATGGGGAGATACTGACGTTTACACTCACAGACGTACCTCCGGAAGGATTTGAGCCACACTATATCGTCTGTCTGGTAAGATTAGATGAGGGGCCGACGATCATGGGTAGACTCGATTATGACGCGGAGAAGGTCACGGTGAAGTATGAAAGATCTCAAGAACTGATCGGAAAGAAGGTGAAGGCAGGGCATATCGTTCTTCCTGCGGACAAATACTCGATGGGAGAGAAGCTCGTTCCACTGTTTAAGGTGGTATAAAAAAGAGGTAAAGAATATGTCTGTACAAGGGAAAGTGGCTTTGGTCACTGGGGGTTCAGGAGGGCTCGGTCGGATACATGCCCTAACGTTGGCTGAAAAGGGTGCCGATGTGGCTGTAACTGGCAATCGGAATCTTGATAAGGCAGAGGCCGTAGCTAATGAGATCAGAGCATTAGGGAGAAGGGCTTTGGCAGTTAAGATGGATGTATCCAAAGAAGATGAAGTTATAGAAGGGATAGAGAAGATCAAAAAAGAGCTAGGCCCTGTTAATATTCTGGTAAACAACGCTGCTATCGGCATTGTACGAGCCGTTCTCATAGAGAAGATGTCAAAGAAAGATTGGGATCTCGATCTGAGTGTAAATCTCACCGGGGCATTCAACTGTATTAAGGCAGTGATTCCGGAGATGAAGGAGGGGAAGTGGGGCAGGATAATCAACGTCTCATCAGTTACCGGAACTATGGGCGGTTTAGGGCAGTGCAGCTATGCCGCTACCAAAGCGGGACTTCTTGGACTGACAAAGACCATCGCCTTAGAGGGAGCACGATACAATATAACCTGTAACGCGGTGATTCTGGGAGTCTTCGGCGGAGAGAAGACGGAGAGGGGGGTGTCGGGCGCGCCCGAAGTGTCGAGCTTCTATGATGTAGCCGAGCCCTTTCGGGAAAGGATTATAAAGAGAATAGCCATGCGTAGGCAGGGTGACCCCAAAGAGTTAAGCAATGTGGTTGCCTTCATGGCTTCAGAGGAGTCGAGTTACGTCACCGGGGCAAGTATTATGGTCAACGGTGGTTCAGATCTTTTCACCTTTTAAGAATCTTTTGGTGAAATGAAGTCCTCCCCCCTTTAGGGGGGATCCCAAAAATCGAAGATTTTTGAGGAAGGTGAAATATATATGCCTTATGAGACGATAATATATGAGAGAAGACCACCAATTGCCAAGATCACGTTGAACAGGCCTAAGGTGCTAAACGCGGTGAATGAGAAGTTGGTCGCAGAACTCGGAGAGATCGTGGAAGAGATAGAGAAAGACGATGATATAAGGGTTGCCATCATCACCGGGGCGGGGAGGGCGTTTGCCGCCGGTGCTGATATCACGATGTTCAAAGGTAAGAGCTATCTCGATGTCAGGAAGGTGATCGAGAAGGGGAAGAGCATTTTGGCAAAGATGGAAGAGACGGGTAAACCGTTCATCGCCGCATTGAACGGTCTCACGCTCGGTGGAGGGTGTGAGATATCGATGGCGTGTGATATTCGGATAGCCTCCGAAAAGGCAAGATTTGGGCAACCAGAGATAAATTTAGGTCTGATACCAGGGTGGGGTGGCACACAACGTTTGACAAGACTCGTCGGAAAGGGAATGGCGAAGAAGATAGATCTGACAGGCGATATGATCGATGCGGATGAGGCAAGGGCAATCGGGCTGGTCGATGATGTGGTGCCCGCTGAGAAGTTGGAAGATTCTGTAGAGGCACTGGCAGAAAAATTGGCATCCAAGCCACCTATAACCGTAAGATGTATGCTGGATGCGATAAACAAGGGGTCAGAGATGCCTTTGAAAGAGGCACTCTCTTTCGAGACGGATGAGTTTTTGATCTCTTTTGCATCGGAAGATGCAAAAGAAGGAATATCCGCGTTTATAGAGAAGAGAAAAGCCACGTTCAAGGGGAAATAAGATGGATTTTGGGCTGACCGAGGAAGAGAAGGACATCAGAGGTGCCGCGAGAGAGTTTGCAGAGAAGGAATTTCCTGATAGGGCGAGGGAATGCGATTTAAATGATGAATTTCCGAGGGATATATGGAAGAAGGCATGTGATTTAGGTTTTGTTGCCCCTTATGTCCCTGAGGAGTACAATGGCGCAGGAGTCGGTTATATGGGCACGTGCATCATCGTGGAGGAGTGTACAAGGGTCGATCCAGGAATTGGGGGTATTCCGATGATGATCGCTCTTGGATCCGAGGTCGTCATGTTATACGGGACAGGAGAACAGAAGGAGAAATATCTCTCGAAGATACCTACCGGAGAGAATATCTGCTGTTTTGCCGTCACAGAGCCAGATGCGGGAAGCGACGTCGCAGGGATAAAAACGACTGCCGTCAAGGATGGGGATGAATGGGTTTTGAATGGAAGTAAGATGTTCATCACGAACGGAACGATCGCGGACTGGGGGGTATTTCTCGCGATAACAGATCCAGATGAGAAAAAGGTTCACAGAAGGTTCAGCACCTTCATTGTCGATATGGATAAATCAGGGGTTAATGCCACGAAGATACGTGGTAAGATGGGGCTTAAGGCATCTGATACGGCAGATATCTCTTTGAGTGATGTGAGGGTTCCAGAGGAAAATCTCATTGGGGAGAGAGGGAGAGGATTCTACAACGTGATGGGGTTTTTCGATAGGAGCAGGGTGTATATCGGGGCGATGGGAGTCGGTATTGCACAGGGGGCACTCGATCTCGCCCTAAAATATGCGAAAGAGAGGAAGACATTCGGGAGACCGCTTGCATCTAATCAGGGGATACAATTTGAGCTCGCAGATATGAAGACGAGGGTCGAGGCGTCAAGGAATTTGGTTTATAAAGGTGCCTGGGCGACAGACAACAGCATCAAAAATCCGATGGATGTCGCGATAGCCAAATGGTATGCTTGCGAGTCCGCGGTGAAGAACTGTGATCAGTCCCTTCAGATACATGGAGGATACGGATACATAGACGAATACGACATAGAAAGGTTTTATCGAGCAGCAAAAGTGACAGAGATCTTTGAAGGCGCAAAACAGATAGAAAAGATGATAATTGCGAGAGGGCTTCTCGCATAATTTTTTATTTTTTTTATATCATTTAGATTTAAGAGTTCTTCTTTTTTACAACTTCCCCAGTATCTGACTCGATATGACCATCTTCTGAGCCTCCTTCGTCCCTTCATATATCTCCGTGATCTTCGCATCTCTATATACTCTCTCTACGTCGTACTCTGCCATATATCCATAGCCGCCGTGCAACTGCATCGCCTCATCCGAGACCTCGACCGCCACCCGTCCGGCATACCATTTTGCCATCGATGTGAGTTCTGGATCTATTCTTCCCTGATCGAAATTCCATGCGGATCGGTAAAGAAGCGATCTTGCAGCCTCTATCTTCGTCGCCATCTCAGCTATCTTGAACTGGGTCGCCTGGAAAGATCCAATCTTTGCTCCAAATTGCTCTCGCTCTTTTATGTAATCGACGGCTTTATCAAAGGCACACTCTGCTATTCCAAGTGCCTGAGACCCAATCTCTATCCTGCTCTCATCGAAGAATTCCATCGCCTGATAGAATCCCCTATTCTCCTGCCCAACGAGGTTCTCCTCTGGAACCGCGACATCGCTGAATGCCACCTCGCAGGTGCTTGTGCATCTGATCCCGAACTTAACACCCACGTCTGCTATAGATACCCCCTCAATGTTTTGGAGATCATCCACGACGATCATGCTCTGTCCTCTATGTTTTGCTCCCTCTTTTGTCTGTGCCAACGTGGTTCCGAAGTCAGCTATAGCGCCGTTCGTGATGAAGGTCTTCGTTCCATTGATTATCCAGTTCCCGTTATCCTTTTTAGCAGTCGTGTCCGATGTGGCTATATCGGTTCCGTGGTTCGGCTCGGTGAACATACCCGAAGATACCCATTCTCCACTTGCCACCTTAGGCAGATACTTCGACTTCTCTTCTTCGTTTCCGAATCTTAAGATCAGCTCACTCGCAAATTTCGGTATAAACGTCGCCGTACCAAGCGTGGAATCCGCCCGGCATAGCTCCTCAACGATCAACGTGTTTTCAAAGATGCCGAGCCCCTGACCACCGTATTCTTCCGGAAAGTGGACGCCGATAAATCCGGTCTCTGCCGCTTTCTTATAGAGTTCCAACGGTACTTTATGTTCCTGATCGCATTCCCTCGCATAGTCTATATCAAACTCCTTCTTCGCAAATTCTCTTACTGCACTAACGATATCTTCTTGCTCTTCTGATAGTCCAAAATCCATTTTTTACCCTCTTTTATTATTTAGTAAAATAAAACGTGTCACCCTCTTTTGTTCCGTTTCTCCAATATAAGATTTTTCCATTTATGGGATTGGGTATCCCATCGGTGTGAATATTAGAATCAGCCGAGAGTGCAACGACTTTTCCTATAAAGATGGTATGATCACCGGATTCGATAGATCCAGTCACCTTACATTCAATATTGATGGGGCATTCTCTGATACAGGGAGCATTAACCTTCTTAGGTTTCTCCGCTGTCAAGTTTGTCTCTTTAAATTTATCCAATTTCCTTCCTGAAGTCGTACCACATATCCATACTTCAGATTCAATATCCTTCGTCGGAACATTTATCACAAACTCTCCGCTCTCCTTGATCACATCGTGACTATACCTCCTCTTACCTACAGAGATCGCCACCATCGGTGGACGGATGCTGGTGGGCATCGTCCAACTCAATGTGATGATATTCGGCCTTCCTTCCTCTCTAGCACACGTCACGAGAACGGTTAATCTGGGAGATAACATCCGCGACATCTTCCCCAAATCAAGATCTTCCTTCATAGCCATCAATCCTACCTATACTTTTAAAATATATGCCTCGTGAATTGCAGAAATTTCAAATGTTTTTGTCTTTATAACCCGGCAAGCTTCATAAACTTCGCTGAATTTTCGAGGTCGAATCTGACGGTGCCCACGATTACATCTTTGCCGACAGCCTCAGAAATTCTCGCGACCTCGCTATTTCCAAAAGCAGAGCAAAGTTCGATCACCTTTACGCCTTTTTTAACCAATTCTTTGCTTATTTTCACCGCTTCTTCGATATCTTTAACGCCCACCGTCGTAATTTCTATCTTCGGCGCGCTGATGGTCGATATGTGCTTCTCAGGATCCGATTCTGGTACCATAAACATAAATGCAGCTTTTAATTGCATCTTTTATTTACCTCCTTCTTGCTTGTTTTTACTTTTTGATGTTTCTATTATCTCTAACTGCGAGCAACCC
>CABGHG010000055.1 GCA_902158735.1 Candidatus Methanolliviera sp. GoM_oil | reverse complement strand
ACCAGTTATGCCAATGATCCTGCGAGTCTCCACTTTCAACGAAGTCACCGAGGAAAACCACGAAATCCGGGCTCTCTTCTGCCATCGTGGCCGAGACCCAGTTTCGAGCGTGCGGCCAGTTTGAAATCGCAGTGGGGCTGCCTTTGACCTCTTCTTCTCCCCAGAGTCTTCTCGAATCGCCTCCTAAAACAAAGCTGACCTGTTCAGATGGAGAGATGGTTCTGAAACTGTGTTCTTCACTCCATGTTACAGGACCTCCACATACAAAAAAATAGGTAGTGTCGGGCTCTAAACCGGTTAACTCTACGTGATGATACCAGCCATCGAAGCTTCTTATGGTGTTATGCACTCCCTCTACCCTATGAGCATATCCCGAGATTCTTCCATCATACGAGATAGTATCGTATGACACCAGGTCGCCACCCGATGATGGAGTCCACCAGCTCACCGTCATTGTGTGATATACATCGTTCGTAGACCAGGTCAGATGAATTTGACCTGGCCCCCGATCTGCTGAAATGGTGTTCTCTGCTACTCCGATCGTAACCAGAACTGTTAAACCAACCACAATTAAACCAACCACCAAGACAGCAAGTTTATTTTTCCTGGGCTCAAATAACTTTTTTATTTTCATGAATTTCTCGCATACATCTTGTTTCATGTATAAATATTTAGCTCATCAAAATCCCCGAATTTCCTTAAAGAGTTTGAAGAATTCAACATTTTCCGGCTCGTTTTTTTTGTAACCTTGCCTGATGGGCTCAAGCAACCAATCAGAGAAAAAGATGAGACTCTGGAGAATCGAGAAAAAAGCCGATCAGGCTATAGATAGCTACCGGTCGCAGGATCGAATCTGGAAATTCTTTTCACAGAGCAATTCCCATAATATCCTATCAATCTCTTTAGCTTGAGCAGAGATAAAAATGGATGGACTACGAATGCGCCATGAACATGCGGAGGAGACGTATGAACCATCTCTCAATCCTTTTTGATAATATCAGCATATTCCACTTTCTTTTCGCCTATCATGGCGGAGGATCTGGCAAATCTCAGTTTGTTTTTCGTCGGGCAGAATTTTGGATAAAACATCTTCAAGCTATAGTCAATGCACAGAAACCAGGGTTTTTTTGGCAAACCGGAAATATTTAACATTTTTTATGCATCTGCTCACTATCAAAATACAAATAGATTATCTTTTCCAACTTCGATGAACTACGCCAAAATAAGAGCCGCAATAGTTTTTAGATTGTATTCGACCAGCAATAAATATATATCATATTGTCTATTGCCAAAAATGTTTGAAAAATTAAGCAGACTGATCCAGAAGAAACCATTCGCAGTAGTGGCAATAATAGCTCTGATCACAATAATTTTTGGTGCGCTGATACCCGGAATAGAGATGGCTCCTTTTGATGTGGAATCCTTCACACCAGATGATGACATTACGGCAGCACAATTTGAAATTATGGATAAATTCGGCAAGATGCCCGTCTCCGTAATTATCCTGGTCGAAAAAGATAGAGAGAGTGCAGTCTCTCCACCTGCACTGAGGGCGCAGTTCAATTTTACGAAGCAGATCTATGAAGCTCCTGCAGGATTAAGCTTTATGAAAACACCATCTAAGAGCGGAGCAGTTCCCAAAGTCGAATATGTTGAAAATGTATTGTCAGTCGTATCTTTTATAAACAGCTTCACACAGATCCTCTATGGCCAATCCCTGTCAGAGTGCAACGACGCTCAAATCGAATTGGTTTATAACTCTTTGAAAACGGGAGATTTTTCAGGCTTGATGCGCTCTATGCCCCCTGAAAAATTGTCGGAATTCGTAAACAGTGGCATAGATATGAGCGAGATGCAAACTATAGGTGCTAAGATGAGAGAGACTCTGAAAATGCTCGTAACTCCGGATGAAGACGCAACCATAATCATAATAAACCTCGATCCAGACATTACACCACCTATTCTAATAGATATCAGTAAAGAGATAGTTCACATAATGGAAAATTCCCGCTCAGAATCTGTCAAATTTTCTGCCTCGGGTACGGGCATAATGGCAAATGAGGTGAACGAACTTACCAAAGATTCGAATAAAATCATAGCGATCTCGATTTTTATAATAATCGCAGGAATTCTCCTGATCTCGTTTAAGAAATTTTCCTATGTGATCATATCTTTAGGAGGTCTATTAATCGCCATAATCTGGCTCTTTGGTACCATGGCCCTGGTTGGATTGGATTTTAATATAATGTACATGGCTTTCATTCCCTTGCTAATGGGTCTGGGTGTTGATTTTTCAGTCCATCTATTCCACAACTATAGGTCGGAATTAAGAAAAGGGAACGATCCTGCTCAGGCCATAGTTGCATCAATAAGGGATGTTGGAACTGCAATGTTCCTTGCAACTATAACTACGGCCATATCTTTTTTGACCTTCCTGACTGCAAATATACCGCCCATAAGATTTTTTGGGGTTTTGAGTGCGTTGGGAATAGTCTACGCATTTATAATCACCATAACCTTGCAAACAGGTGTAATGTATTTACTTGACAAAAACAGATCTCCCGATCAGGCATTCTATGGCAAAAAGCACAAAACCAGGAAGAAGGAAGGGACCCTCTTTTTGCTGGATATTGCGATGGAACGCTCTGCTCACCTGGTAAGTAAGCACAGTAAAAAAGTTCTCTGTGTGGTGGGAGTCGTCACAATATTGATGGTATTAGGTGCAGGTAATATATCAACTACCTTCAATTTAGAAGAGTTTTTTCCAGAAGGTGTCGAATCCATTCAGACTCTGGAGAAAATCCAGCAGGAATTTCCATTTGCAGGAATGAACGACCAGGACTATATTCTCCTGAAAGGGCAAGATCTTACGACGCCAGAGGTGATGGCAGGAATTGCTGCGACCCTGAAGAATGCAGAGAATGACAAACTGGTATTGAAAGAAGATGGCATACCAATAGTTAAGAGCCCCCTGTCTATCGCAAATGCAGCACTATCCCTGGACAAAGGACTGACCACAAAGCTGGGCATATCCACTCTGGCAATCTCTGAAATGGATCACAATGAATTAAAAACACTATTCGATCACCTCTATGCAAATGTGACTTATGGGAAAGATTTGAAAACGGTTCTACACCGAGATGACGTGGGAAATTATGACGCGGCATTGATAAGGATCCATTCAAATCTGATGTCTGCCGGTAGAGCTGGAGCAGACCTTGCTGCAGACATGAAAATCCTATCTGAAGAGATGAATGGAGATCTATCCTATTATGGAGAAGAGGTTGAAGGCATCGTCACTGGACCCCACATATTGATGCACAGTGTTACAAGCGCTATGACTGCATCCCAGATAAGATCTACGATCATATGCCTCCTAATTTCTGCCATAGTCGCAATGATTGCTTTCAGAAACGTGATATTGGGTTTGATCACACTAGTTCCAGTTGGATTGGCAATAAGCTGGATAATGGGTACGATGTATCTGCTTGGATATTCGCTTAACATTATGACAATAACCGTAACCACGCTAACAATAGGGCTGGGCATAGCATACGCAATACACGTAATCCAGAGATTCAGATTGGTGGCAGACCGGACTGGAGATGCAATGGAGGCTACAATGGAAGCAGTCAAACACAGTGGAGGCGCTCTCTTCCTTGCAGGGATTACCACGATTGCGGGTTTTGGGATATTGGTGATATCTCCAATGCCTCCTATGAAAGAGTTCGGCATAATACTTGCTACGACGATATTTTACTCATTTATGTCCGCAATCTACATACTCCCTATACTATTGATGTACTGGGGAGAATATCGAAAAAGAAAGAATGGATGGATAATATCATCACAAAGTGCAAATAAAAGATAGTTAGAAACTATCCGGCTTCTTCATACCTGATGTACCAACAATATTTGGGAATGCAACAGGATGTGGAATCGGCTCAAAAAAAATAAGAAATATTAAGATGAAAGAACTTTAACCTTTGTGAGTGAAAAAGTAGCTCTTGGGAGAAAGACCCTTCTGATAGTTTTCCAATATCTTATAGGATCTATCCTGGGCCTCATATGTTTGTCTTTCGCTGCAAACTATTTTAGCCTGGAAGTTGTTGGTTTTGTTGTCGGTGCCAGCTTCTCGATATTCCGCATGATCACTTTCTTTTCGGACTTCGGTTTAAGGCAAACTCACATGAACAAAGTGCATTCTTCAGATTTTGCAACGTGTAATTCTTCATATCTCCTGTCAAAAACGATTTTGACGACGATTGTTACGGCAATTTTTCTTTTAATAATCTTTAGCTTTGGAACAGAGACGGTTCTTGGGTACGAGACAGAAACGGTTCGTACAATCTTTTTACTTTTCCTTTTATGCGCAATACTTTTTACGATAAGAGATATCCCCGTAGGAATATTTGATTCAAAAAGAGAAACGTGGAAGAGCCAGAGCATAATACTTACCGAGCATGTTTCGAGATTGCCCCTTACTGTGCTCTTTGCATTTTTGGCAATAAACAAAGATTTTACGACTGCGTCCATATATCTTGCTCTAACGTTTGTGTTAAGTGTGCTTATAAGCTCGATATACTCTCTCTATCTTCTAAAAGGCTACCCTTTTGGTAAACCGAAGATGATGAAAGATTACTTTGTTTCCTCACCCGGCATAGCATTCATAGGAGGCATAGACATAGTCGTTCTGAATCTGGATAAGATAATACTGATCTTCATCATAAGCGCTCAGGATCTTGGCATATATACTGGAGTGAATAGAATTGCACAAATGATCTTTTTCCTATCTACCGCTTTGATAACCATCCTCATACCCACAATATCGGCTCAAAAAGATAACGAGGCTGTTAATTCAACTCATTTTGCCGAGAGATATCTCTCAATGATAATTATTCCATTAACATTTCTTGCAATAGCATTCAGAAAAGAGTTGATAATGGTAGTGCTGAAAGAGAGCTTTCTTGGTGGCGAATATACCCTTATCATTCTCCTCTTCGCAGTTCTGCTTCTTTCAATTTCGAGGAGCAACGCCGTGCTCCTCTTCGGGAGGAAGAAAATTCGAATGAGCCTCTACCTGAATGCCATTCTGGCTGCGATCTACATATCTGGCATCATACTGCTTTCGAATATATATGGCATGAATGGTGCGGCCATTGCTATGCTCATAGCGGGTATTTTCAGTTTTTTCACTTTTGGATACAGTTGTAAAATTTATTTCGGAAAGAAAATTTTTGACAAAAGTTTGATCAAACAATTTTTCGCCGGGGGTGTTATGCTGCTATTAACCAGCTTTTTAGTGAGAATTGAAGTGCCTGATGAACTTCATCCATTCTTTCTTATCTTTGTCCTTGCCCTGGGAATAATTGTATATGCCGCTATTTTAATAGCCGAAAGAGAATTGAGATTTAGAGACGTGCGTTATGGTCTAGATCTGATAAATGGAGCTAATAAAAAATGAAAATGAATGAAATAAATGAGATAAACAAAAAAAAGGTGAGCGTGATAGTAACTGTTAAAAATGAAGAAAAGCACATTTCAAAACTTCTTGATTCGCTAATTATCCAGGAAAAGCCTCTGGAAATAGTTGTCGTGGACTCCGCGAGCACCGATAAAACCACTACGATCGTCGAAGCCTGCTCTAAAAAATATGATTTTGTGAAGTTAATAGAGCATGAAGGAAGCAGAGGTGAAAGCAGGAACTTTGGATGTGAAAAGGCTGCCGGAGATATCTATGCATTCATCGATGGAGATTGCACCGCCGATAAAGATTGGGTCAAAGAGCTTAGAGATAGTTTGAAAACGAGTGATTTCGTTGCAGGAAAAACCTTGTACCCTGGAAAAATTCCCAATGTGGCGAAGATACCACTCTACATAAATGGAATAGATGTTTCATATCCATCCTGCAATCTTGCATATAGAAAGGAATGTTTTCCAGTTTTTAATCCATGGTTTAAGACAGCAGAAGACATAGATCTGAATCTGAGGGCTGTTGAGGATGGCGCAAGGTTTGTATACGACGAAAAAGCTGTAGTTCACCATAATGTAAGAGAGGATTTTCGCAGTTTTGTAAAACAATCTTTCTGGTACGGCTTTGGGCGGGGGCAACTTTTCATAAAACATAAGCGCACAGGTTTATTCTCTCCAGCAAATTCAGAAAGAGAAGAACTTAATTTTTGGGCAATATTAAAAAAGGTATCAGGTGCTTTAGGGTTAATCATTGCAATAATGGTTAGAGGAGATACGAGACTATGAAAATCTGTATTTTGATGCCTGCACTGAATGAAGAGAGCTCGATAGGAGCTACCATAAACGACATGAAATTTGAAAAGCTCAAAGAAAGGGGGCACGATGTCGAAATCGTCGTGGTGGATGGAAATTCTAAAGACAGGACCAGAGAGATCGCAAAAGAGAAAGGAGCAAGAATTATAATTGAGAAGAGGAGAGGATATGGCAGAGCCTACCGGACGGGATTTGAACAGTGCAAAGATTGCGACATAATTGTTACTGGAGACGCGGATGGGACCTATCCCTTTTCCACGATTCCGGAGCTTGTTGAGATGCTGGAAGGAGGCTTTGATTTTATAACAACGGATAGATTCGGCTCTCAGGAAGAGGGAGCGATGTCCCGTATGCACCGAGTTGGCAACATGGTTTTAAGCATGACTCTGCGATTTCTTTATGGAGTGGATATAAGAGATTCTCAGTCCGGAATGTGGATCTTCAGAAGAGAGAAGCTTGATGCTCTGAACCTAACTTCCGATGGCATGCCCCTCTCAGAAGAGATCAAAATAGAAGCATTTTCAAAGCTGAAAGCAAGAGAGGTTCCAATACACTACACGAAGAGGATCGGCGAAAAGAAGATAAGAAGCTTCCAAGATGGATTTGCCTGCTTCTGGTTCCTTTTCAAGAAGAAGCTTGCAGAATAAAAAGATGACATACATGTACAGATAAAGAGAGGAGAGGAGAGATAGAATTAAGAGAATTTATGGAGATCTGCGTACAGTTTCCAGAGCCAAAGCCCCTTCATCCAAGGATGAACTTTTTATTAAAAATATTCAGTAATTAACATTCCATTTTGATATGAGAAGAACATTCTCTCCATGCATAGATGATTCAACATCGCAAGCGTTCATAGATAATTCACCACCAAAAGAACTGGGAAAAATCGGCGAGAAAATGAAATATCATAACTGGAACTAGTCCATACTGGATATAAAGAAAACCGAATAATAATCCAAAGAAAAAATAATGCGGGAAAGAAGGATGAATTAATCCAAAAAATATCGAGCTGATTACGATAGCTACGACTAAGGAGCCTTCACGTTTAACTTTGATTTTAGTTAAAAGGAAAGTTACTAAACTAATTCCAAACAGACGAAAAAGTATCTCCTCATTAACACCAGCTCTCAAAGATAGAGCCAAAGCACCTGAAGAGCCAAGCTTAGATAGCTCTCTTAGGAAAGGCATATCTTTTAGCACATCTTTTATAATACCTGGATTTGAATAGTAACTTAAAAAGTTCAATCCCGCAATAAATAATAGAAGGACTATGTACACTACGAATTTTTCAGGATCGATGAGATTTTCTTTTACCCATAGTTTCGGTAGATTAATCCAAGAAGCAACTGTGAGGCCAAAAAAACATGACAAGAAAACGAACAAGAAGTCAAGAGCGTAATAGAAATAATCACTAACAAAATGGCTTGGATTTAATACTGAAACAACACGTAAATCGCAAATAAGGACGATAAAAGAGAATATAATGGCCATGAGCAGGTTTCTAAGAGAATCTCTATACTTATTTATCCATGTATAAATATGGTATTTGGTATATAAAACGTTAACCCAAATCATTTTGAATAAATTTTGGGGTTTTTGAGCTGCTTTCCTGAAAGAATGCTATAAGATCTTGTAAAAGAGATTAAATTTTGTTTCTATTTTTATTCTATAGGGGATTGGATGCTGTTCTAGCTGTCTCAGTTTTTTATGATCCATTATGAATTTTATTCCATCTCGATGTAAGGTTTGCGATGGAAACATCTTGGGGAAAAAGCAATAATATTCCTATCTATTCTGGTTAGAAAAAATGGTAGGTTTAAACATTGATCTTATTTTTGGGATCAGGATTTTATTTTATAAGATCTAATCAATCTATCTCATATTTTGAGAGATGTCTGATTGCAAAAAGATTTATTTATCAAAAGACAATATGGAGATATGGATCTCAAAACAATAGACATCGAAATGCCAGAGGACTGCAACATAATTCTGGGGCAAACACACTTTATAAAGAGCATAGAGGATCTCTATGAAACAATAAAAAACTGTACTCTAAATGGCATGTTTGGAATTGCATTTAACGAAGCTTCCGGCGATTGTCTGGTGAGGTGGGAGGGAAATGATCCCGAGCTTACAGATAAAGCATGCAGCATAGCATATGCTGTTGGAGCAGGGCACATATTTGTCATTCTTTTGAGGAATGTGTATCCGATCAATGTTTTGAATTCGATAAAAAACATACCCGAAGTGTGCTCCATCTATTGTGCAACCGCCAACCCCGTGCAGGTTGTCATCGCCGAAAGTTCGATGGGTAGAGGAATCATGGGAGTAATAGATGGATTTAAACCAAAAGGAATAGAGAACGAAAAGAAAAAGAACGAAAGAAAAAAGTTATTGAGAGACTTTGGCTACAAGCTATAGATTTTATGGATCTTTGCCAGAAGGATCAAAACTGCTCTTTGATGTGCTTTGCTATGGTGTTATAAGCGTCGAGCGTTTCGATCGATGGCAGGGTTTTTATTTTATAGCCCGGATAGTTTGTGGATATCTTCGTGATATTTGCCTTCGGCACATATCCTATTCTGATGTTTGGTATCTCTTTCTCCTGAAATTTTCTTAATAAAATTTCATTCAATCTTGAATCCATGTTCAATTTTTCAGCAAAATATTTACCAACCCATTCAAAGCTCAGAATCTCTCTTTTTATTATTCCCTTACCCCTGATCTTTGTTCCTGCTGTGAAAATGTTTTTGTCCTCTTTCTCTCCGACGACAATATACTCGACAAGCACGTCGGAAGAGTACTGCGAGCTCCTTGGCTGCACATCGATCAGATCTATGTTTTTGCCCTTTAACCTGATACACTTCTTTCCATACATTCTGGAGAGCTTGACCTCTACCTCGCTCTTATCTACCAAACTCGAATCCATTCCCAATGATCTCAGGTGCTCATGGAATGTTTCAGGCTCCTTTCTGAAAATTTTCTCTTTCATAACAATACCATATATAAATCTTCATTTAAGTATTTATTTTTTCTCTACAGTTTTTTCTTAAAGGTCACAAACATCTTAAAACAGTTCTTCAACAGATTATTCCGGAGGACGGAGATAGTTGTACGCCAGCAGAGCGTATGCTGCAGAACCTTTGTAAAGGACGGTTTCATCAACGTCAAATCTTGGGTGGTGATGCGGGTAGACTCCCCCTGTTCCCAGAAGAAGGAAT
>CABGHG010000054.1 GCA_902158735.1 Candidatus Methanolliviera sp. GoM_oil | reverse complement strand
CCAACGTACTTCGGATCGATGCCAGGTGTCATGAAAGAATTTGTCGATAGATCCATTAAGGTGAGGAGAAAGCTGGAGGGTAAGGTGGGCGCGGCTTTTACATCCTCTAATAGCATATCTGGTGGGAACGAGACGACGCTGATCTCGATGATAGAGGCGATGCTATGCCACGGAATGGTCATCATCGGAGATCCCATCAAAACAGGCGGCCACTATGGAGTTGTCTCAATAGGAAAGCCTGACGATGAAACGTTGGAAGCATGTAAAGAATTTGGAAGAAGAGTAGGAGAATTGGTGAAGAAGTTAGGTTAATGCCCTCCTTTGAAAAGGAGGGTCATCAAAATTTATACCCCAACATCCTCAAGATTTTCTTCCTGCTTTCTATATCATCCTCTCCTTCTATCCCTATAGGATCAAAACCATCTATTACGCCGACAATACCTCTTCCCTGCTCAGTTTTAGCTATTATCAGCTGTATCGGATCGGCCGATGCACAAAAAATCGTGCAGACCTCCGGAACATCTTTTATCCTCCCCAAAATGTTTATAGGGAAGGCCTCTTTTAGATAGATGATAAAGCTGTGTCCAGCTCCGATCTCCATGGCTTTTTCTGCGGCAATCTTCTCCAGTTCTGGATCGTTGCCGGCGTGTCTGACCAGACGTTGAAGAGATGCTTCGCAGAAGGCGACTCCAAATTTTGCTTGAGGGACTGTATTGACGATCGCCTCGTATATATCTTCCACGGTCTTTATAAAATGCGATTGCCCAACGATCACATTAACTCCATCCAAAGGTTCTATCTCGACTTCTTTTAGTTCCAAAGTGATCACCTCTCATCTGAAGAGATCCTGCTATGTGGTTAAATATTTTTTGATCTTATCTTTGAAGGTGTATGGATGAGGTAAATTTATATAACTATGCTCAAGGAGAAAAATTTGGGATGACACGATGGAAGAATATCTGAAATCTAGTTATTTCATGGATTATGACTCTCTTCTCGTTAAAGATAGAGCTGAAGAGCTCGTTAGAAGCACCGACCATGGATTGGAGAGGGCAAAAAGAGTTTTTTATTTTGTGCGAGACGAGATAAGATATAACCCCTATCTATTCTCGTTCGATGCAGAAGACTTCATAGCAAGCAAGACCTTGAATCGTGGGGAAGGATACTGCGTACAGAAAGCAGTTTTATTGAGCACTTTGGCAAGGGCGGTAGGCATTCCCTCCAGATTGGGGTTTGCTACCATCAGAAATAATCTCACACCAGAGAAACTTGTTAAGCTGATGGGCACCAATCTCTTTGTCTGTCACGGGTATAGCGAACTTTTCCTTGAGGGGCGATGGGTCAAGGCAACTCCCACCTTCGATTCTAAGATGTGCCAGAAGATTGGTGTGCCAACAGTAGAATTTGATGGAAGAAGAGATGCGATTTTACCCGAGTACAACAAAAAAGGAGAACTTTATATAGAATATATTCGATATCACGGCTCCTACAGTGATCTCCCCCTGAAACGGATAGTAGAGATTGGGAGGGAGACTTATGGAAAGTAAATCTTCTTGAAGTTTTGGGCTGGTCAAGATGGGGGATGAGAAGGTTATGGTTGGAAGAGAAGAGAAAAATCTAAAGCTCAAAGATAAAAATAATGATCTTTCTTCATTTTTTAAGCCGGAGAGCGTGGCAATAATTGGTTCCCTCTCACAAAGTTGGTTTGGTGGTCTGGTGATATTGAACAACCTGCTGGATTGGGGATATTCGGGTGGGATCTATCTGATCAACCCGTCTTACGATGAAGTCCATGGTGTGAAGGTTTATCCAAACATTAAAGGTCTCCCAGAGATCATTGATTTGGCGATCATAATGGCCGCCGCTCGGCAAGTTCCCTCGATAGTAAAAGATTGCACGGAGAAAGGTGTAAAGGCCATAATTATCGTGTCGGACGGCTTCGCGGAGAGGGGGGAGAATGGAGCTAAATTGCAGAGAGAAGTCGTCGAGACAGCAAGACGCACAGGAATTCGGATTCTCGGACCAAACACCGTAGGAACTGTAAATACCACGACCGGCCTGGTGACATCTCCCTATCCTATAGGTAGTAAGATCAAGAGGGGAAATATAGCTTTTGCTGCTCAAACAGGCTTAATTAGCCCAACGGGGTTGAACTATGGAGATTTTGGATATAAAATCAGTAAGATCTGTGACTTTGGTAATAAGTGCGACGTTGACGAGATCGATCTCATAGAATATCTGGCAGATGATCCGGAGACGAAGGTGATCGCGATGGAGATTGAAGGCATAAGGGATGGACGTAGATTTTTGGATGTAGCAAGAAGAGTTACTAAGAAGAAACCAATCTTGATCTTCAAGCCAGGAAGAACAAAAGAAAGTGCAAGGGCACTCATGTCGCACACAGGTTCTCTAGCCGGAGACAAAAAAATTTACGAATCGGCTTTTAAACAGGCAGGTATTATACAGGTTAATTCTCTTAGAGAATTGTTGGAGATCACAAAGGCATTCTCGTATCAACCAATTCCAAAGGGAAATCGATTGGGGATAATCACCATTACCGGAGCAGGAGGAGCAATGGCAACGGATGTTGCGATAGAATCTGGATTAGTTCTTGCCAAGCTTTCTGTGGAGACGAATGAAAAATTGTACGAGATTCACCCCTCGCTTGTGGGAAACCCTTCGGATGTGGGGCAGATAGCGGGTATGGGCATACCTCCATACAGGGAAGTGATCGAAGCGATGTTGAACGATGTGAATGTTGACTGTCTTCTATGTACCCTACAGGGAATGATCCCTGCAGAGTACTATCTCCAAACGTTGAACGAAATTAAAAAACCCGAAAATAAACCGATAACCTTCTGGGTATTTGGTCCGGGTTCGGATGGTATAGATCAGATCTATTTTGAACTCGAAAATAATGGATATCCAGCTTATCTGGACATCGAGAGTGCCGTCAGAGCATTGGGTGCTATGTGCCAGTATACAAAAATTCAAAGGAGGGTAAAAGATGGAAGGAGAACTCAATAATATGAGATATGACTATATTTATAGACGGTCCGATCTTCAAAACTCTCGTGCGTCATCACGTGGCACCAATGGTATATGGAGCAGCCTATAGATAGAAAAATGGGCTTGGCCACTTACTCAAAGATCAAAAACTTGTCGTTGGAAGCGCCGCATATTGGACAGCGTTCGGGGGGTTCTCCCACAACGGTATGACCACAGATGGGGCAGATCGAAAACCTTTTCTCATCAATGTCTTTTTTCTGTTCAGCCAGCTCCTTTGCTTTTTTGTATAGTATTTCATGAGTCTTCTCAGCCTCAAGTGCATAGTACGTGTCCCTCTCCGCTTCCTTTTCGTCTTGGATCTTTGCAACATCGTTAAACGCTGGATACATCTCATTGACCTCATAGTGTTCCCCATCTATGCATATCTGTAGATTATCCGTGGTGCCTTTAATTTCTCCAAGAGACCTGTAATGGTTTCTCGCATGAACTATCTCTGCAAATGCTATTGCTCTAAACATATTTGCAATATTCGGAAATCCCTCCTTCTCGGCGACCGCCTCAAAGAGTAGATATCTCATATGAGCCATGGATTCACCGCCGAACGCCTCTTCTATAAACTTTTTAGTCATCTCTCTTTTTATCACCATATCTGCCACCGCATATAAGTGCCGGGGGCGGGATTCGAGCCCGCGACCTTCAGATATCCCAGGCGTCTCTTCCACAACTTTCACAAGCACCCTATGAGTCTGACGCCCTAACCAGCTAGGCCACCCCGGCAATGGCAAAATAATTAGGGTCGTTAAAATAACTTTCTATGCCGTTGATTCACAGCACCGATCTTCCAAAAACCTAAATGCGTTGATGAACCCAGGGATACCTTCTCCTATGTTAAAAATCTTTTTAATTTTTTTCGCGTGTGATCTTCCAAACATCGCCGATTAATTTAATGTGCATCCTGTCTAAATTATTTAAGTGACGTCTTCTATAACCTTCTTCAAACAGCGTTCTATCTCCTCTCTACATCTTAAATAGATTGAGTCGTCTTCACCGAACGGATCGGCTATATCATCCTCAAAGATCGAAGATTTACAACTGCCGTCGTCTCTTACGAATTCCTTTAGCGTGAACACTTCTTTTCCCTTTGCCTCTTCAAACTCCAGCACCTTATCCTTCTGATCTCTCGTCATCGATAAAATTAGGTCCGATTGCTCTATTAAATCTCTGTGCCATCTTAAAGAGGTCGTGCGGAAATTTTCAAAGAATTCATCGTAGAATTCATCGTCGTCAAGGGCAAGCCTTGCGTCCAATGACATGAGCCCGCCGTTCCTCGCGATGGAGGAAACCCCTGCTGATCGAACCTCTATCCCATCGGGTATCATCTTTTTGAGTATAGCTTCTGCCATTGGACTTCTGCAGGTGTTCGCACTGCAGACGATTAATATGGACTTATATCTCTTGTTATCAGATTTTGACATGTGAAGATCTCCTTTCTAAACCTCATCTCATAAGTGATCGTCCGATGAGGTGAAAATGCGAAAACCTATATAAATGCGTCGGAAAGACCATCTTTAGATGATCCTACCACTTATCGTATTCTTAATCGGAATGCTCCTTCTTGTGAAAGGAAGCGATTTTTTGGTCGATTCTTCTTCGACAGTGGCAAAAAGTTTTGGTGTATCGGAGATGGTGATAGGTCTCACGTTAGTCTCCATCGGTACATCTCTCCCGGAGTTCGTAACATCCGTTCTTGCGTCTTTCGCGGGGCACGGCGGCATCGCGATCGGAGACGTAGTTGGGAGTAATGTATGTAATATCGCCATGGTTGTTGGGATCTCCTCCATATTTTATCCTATCACACTCAAAGATCGAAGATCTTCGAGGATCTTCAACGGTTTTTATAGGGATTATTATATAATGATCATCGCCAGCATATTGCTCTTTATCCTATCTCTTGATGGACGCTTGGGGATGATGGAGGGTGTTTTTTTACTGATATTTTTTCTCCTCTATATGTATCTCATCGTGAGAGAAGAGAGATCAGGTAGATCAAGGGTCTTTGATCAGGCATCTGAATATGTGATCGAGAAAGAAAAAGATAAAAATAAGAATCTAAAGATGCTAAAAACATTTTTAATCTTCCTAATAAGTCTCTTCGCGGTTATATTCGGAGCAAAATTAACGGTGAATGGTGCAGTATCGTTGGCGGCTATATTTGGAATTAGCGAGGAGATCATAGCCACTATTTTGATAGCGATCGGAACCTCCCTTCCAGAGTTGGCAGTAGCCTTCTCCTCTGCAAAGAATGGGAAGGGAGAACTTGCCATCGGAAACATCGTTGGCAGTAATACGTTTAACATATTGCTCGTCATAGGATCATCGTCCATAATAAATACGATATTAGTCTCGAAGGGAACAATCTTTGTGGCATTTCCATTTATGATCCTGGTCGCATTGCTTCTCTTCCTCTTTGTGAGAGATCGGAAGATAGAGAGATATGAAGGTCTAATACTCTTTTCTATATATATTATATTTATATTAGGTATACTTAAATATTTATGAGATGTTTTCGGTCTTCTCTTCACCCCCACTCCTGAAGTTCTCGCTCATCTCAGCGTTAGGTTTCCGAGGCGTATTCTTTAATAGAATTCATCATTTCTCCTGTCTTTTCATCTGATGATTGGCAAATGCCCTTCTAACGAGTTCTGCGTGTGCCTCTTCATCCTCTACGAGCAGAAGCGTCTTTGAATCGGTCATTTTGGACGCCTATTCCAGTTGAGCCAATATGAGTATGTCTCTTTCATCATCTCCCCGAACTCATCGATGTCCGGCGGTTTCACAAGATAGCTGTTCGCGTGATTACGATATGCCCTTACCATATCATCCTTATTTTCGGACGTGGTGAGCACCACAACAGGTATATCCATCAGATCTTTCGATCCCTTCATCTCCTCTAGCACCTTAAGTCCATCGATCTTTGGCATCCTTAGATCGAGAAGTATCAGATCCGGTCGTGGGCTTTTTTCTTCTTCGTCGGCATAATCTCCACGGCGGAATAGATAATCGAGCGCATCTTTCCCATTGGACACTCTGCAAACCTCTTTTGCTGCATTAGTATCGTTAAGACAGCGTTTTACAAGCATGACGTGAGAATCATCGTCTTCCACGAGTAATATCACCGGTTTATTCACTCTATTCCTCATTTTTTACCACCTCGTCTGGCTCTGGAAGCGTGAAGTAGAATGTGGATCCCTTATCATTACCCTCCCCCCCAGATTCTATCCAGATTCGTCCTCCGTGTACCTCAACTATCCTTTTCACGATTGCAAGTCCTGCACCACTCCCCTCGCTCTTCTTATCTATCTTGTAGAACAAATCGAAGACCTTCTCGTGCTGATCCGGTGGAATGCCGATCCCGTTGTCGCGGACGAAGAAGACGTTCTCATCACGCAGGTAACCTATCTCGATCTTTGGCTTAGATTGATCACCTATGTACCTGATACTGTTAGAGATGAGGTTTGTAAGAACCTCGACGATCCTCTCTCTATCAACATGAACGATCTTCTCTTTTTTCGATTTTGATATGGAATCTTCTAAAGAGATCTCGATATCCTTCTCTTCAGAGCCTATCTCTCCGGAGATCTGATCTAAAGCATCTTTAACGATATCTTTGAAGGAGACATCTTCCGGTGGATTCGTTATCCTCCCGACCCTGGAAAGTTCGAGCGTATCTCTCAAGAGGTGATCCATCTTCTTGGTGGCGTCTTCTATCATCAAAAGATCGGTCTCGACATCTTCTCTCTTACTGTTTTCGATATCTCTCTTGAGCATACCTGCAAAGCCGCTTATCGTGATTAATGGAGATCGAAGGTCGTGGGAAACTGTATAGACAAATCTCTCCATCTCGGTATTCTTCGCTTTCAGTTCATCCTCCATCTTCTTTCGCTCAAGCGTATTGGCAAAAAATTCTCCCATCATTCCGAGCAGCGCGATGGCACCTTCCGCCCATCTCTTCTCCGCTCGCACCGAATCAAAACCCAGAAATCCAACCAGAGACCGATTATAAACCATCGGAACGATGATGAGCGATTGGATACCCTGCAGTTGCAAATGCTCTTTCTCTGCATTTGCTTCGGGTGGAAGGTTGGCGACACGTGGGGTATAGATGGTCTCGAACCGGTTGAGTTTCTCCATAAACCACGGGAAGTCATTGATAGGCAACCCCTGCAGATTATCGATCTGCGGCTCGATCCCTTCGGCGCACCACTCGTGTGTATTGAATATCATTGTTCCGTCCTCCGAGAACAGAAAGAGATAGCTCCGGTCGATACCGGCAAATTCTCCGAGCGCCTGCAATGCCCGGTTTATCCCGGTGTCAATCTCATCTGAGTGAAGGTTGATGAAGTTTGTCGATATGGTGGCGATGAGATTTTCGAAATCGGCACGATACTCTAATGCCTCCTCCACCCGTTTTAGATCGGTTATATCCATTGCGGTTACCACCGATCCAACGATATCCCCCTCAACATCCTTTATAGGCGCTATAGATAGAAGCGCCGGCAGTTCTCTCCTCTCCTTCGTCAGAAAGGTTAAGGGCATACTGTGGACCACCTCTCCCGATGCTATCCTCCCAGCCATATCTGTCATTCTCGCTACATCTTCCTCTTTAAGGATTTTTGACATGAATTCGTCCATTGTATCGCCGATGCACTCTTCCTTCGTGTATCCCGTGGCCTGCTCGAAGGATGAGTTCACGTAGTTTAAATTGATATTTCTATCAAATACCAACACTGGTGCCGCAGCGCCATCTAATACGTTTTGCGTGTAGTCTCTCGCTTCTTTCAGCTCTTCTTCGCGCTTCTTCAGTTCCGTTATATCGTTGAGCTCGCCGACCCAGTTTGTGACCTCTCCTTTTTCATCATATATGCAGGTCTGCGTGAGCAGTATGTGTACTATTTCGCCGGATCTTTTCACGAGAGGTAATTCGAACGTGACCGCGTCTTTGCCGTACAACTCTCGCTTCTCGGTAATTATCTTCTTTGCCTCCCCCGTAATCATGGGCGTCTCAAACCCCAACTTTCCCAGAACCTCCTCTCTCTTGAACCCAAAGACTTTCTCGAATGCCGGATTAACGTACTTCCATCTGCTCGTTGGATCCAAGAGGGCGATGGGTGTGCCGGAGTTCTCCACCATCGTGCTCAGTCTCTCTATCTCTCTTCTTTTCTCTTCGAGTTCGGTTACATCCTTTATCAATGCAATGACACCATCGACCTCGCCTTTCTCATCGAATGTGGGAACGACCTCCGCCGCGAGCATCGACTCCTTTCCATATAGCGATTTGAATCGCACCCTATCAGAAACACGTTCTCCGGATGATATCTTCTCCATCCATTCGATCGAGGTAGTTACGTCGATATTCGGCATATTCGTTATCTTCATCCCGATCCCTTTCGGTCTTCCCCTTTCTTCTTCTGGGACCCCAGAGATCTCCTTCGCCGCAGGATTTTCATAGAGTATCGTTCCACCCCTGTCGAATCGCATGATTCCGACCGGTGCGTTATTCAAAACTAATCTTAGTTCCTCTTCCCTCTTTTTTATTTCGCTAACATCCCTTAAAGCAACGATTGCTCCGATCGGATTACCATCTGCATCTCTTCTCACGTGGACGTGGGCAGATACGGGAATTTTTCTTCCATCTTTCGCCAGGATCGTTCGCTCGAGGTGGGTCGCGTGCCCCGTTTTAAAGACCTCTTTCATCGCATGATCACATTCAGCCCACTCCTCCTCGACAAATACTATCTTTGCCGGCTTTCCGATCAGTTCTTCCCTCGTAATGCCGGTAATCTCTTCCATGGCAGGATCGCAATCTGTTCTGGTGCCATTGAGATCGACGATACATAAAGGATCGGGCATCGTGGCAAAGATATCGGAGATATATTCTTTCTCAGCTTTCAGTTCTCTCTCTTTCTTCTTCAGTTCACTTACATCGCTTGCAGTTCCTAAAACGTTTATGACACTGCCTTTCTCATCTTTTACAGGAGCAAAATTTAGAACTGCCGGAAAAGTCGTTCCGTCCCCTCTCCTTACCGTTGTCTCACAGGAAGAAAACCCCGTTCTCTTTGATTCTTCAAATGTGTCTCTGATCCTCTCTGCATCTTCTTCGGTGTACAACGCCTCTATTCTTTCGCCTATGATCTCATCTCTCGGACGTCTAAAATACCTCTCTGCGGCCAAAAAATTCGTATCGATCCTTCTCCCGTCGGGTGTGAATATCGACGCCGGATTTGGAAATTCTATACTTTTTGAGATTTTTGAGATTTTTGTTTTCGATATGACATCGACCACCTCATTTATCTTCTCGCCGATCCCTCGATATTCTTTAGAGATCAACCCTAAATCGACTCTCGCGGTTAGATCTCCATCCAATACGTTATCCAATGCTCTATTTAGCATAGATATACTTTTATCTTTCACTTCTGCCATCTAAATCACTTCTTTCTACCCAAATCTATCACTCAATTGACCTACTATCCGTCTTGCAGTGATCTCATCTTTGATGAAAGCGATCCTCTTCTCCATAGAATCTAATAAGATTGGGAGATCTTCCTTTTTAAGATTGCTATCGTTCTTCTCGATCTCTTTGCATGAGTGGACGATCACTCCTTTGGCGAGAAATCCAAGATCCTTCTGAAGGGCATCTATCAAATTTTTGGTC
>CABGHG010000053.1 GCA_902158735.1 Candidatus Methanolliviera sp. GoM_oil | reverse complement strand
ACCGTTGAAGTTGCCGTTTTAAATCCTCCTTCTGATCTGATGATGACACCCGCGCATAAAGCACAGCCTGATTGGTTTTAGACGGTAGCTCGTGGACCAAAATTGTTCCTGTTGGAAGTTGTTCCGTTGGTAATGGAAATCTGCCAGAGCGATACAACCTGTATGCCGTCTTGTAGTCAAGACCATTCTTCCGAGCCCAATCAGACATCTTCATAATACCATAAATGGTATTAATAGGTATTAAATCTTCCTACTATTAGAATTCCATATAGTAGCAAATCTTCGAATTTCGTCGCATATCCTAAAAATCTTCGATCTTTAAGGACTTTATCTTGGAGCAGTTCACTTTAGCTACGGGCCCGCCGGGATTTGAACCCGGGTTGTCGGATCCGGAATCCGAGAGGATCGTCCACTACCACACGAGCCCAGATTTTGATTTTACAACCTTCGCATCCTCTATATTAAGTCCATCCCATTTCACGGTGTATCCAATCGCTTCCAATATCAACGGTGCATTCTTTCCAGGTATGCCCTTGGATTCTATCAAACCGACCACATCGGCGTAGTTATCACACCCTTTGATCCTCTCTGAAAGCAACCTCAAGGTATCTTCGCTGATGATCACATCCCCAATCATCTTATAATTTAGGAGAGGCAATCTCTTCATCGCGCCTCTGCTCACCCCATAATGGCGAGCAGCCTCGGCGACATATAAGACTTCACCTTCAAGCTTAATCTTTCTGCTCTTCAGCCTATTCAGTTCTGACTCAATATGTTTCTCTTCAATACCGCGTAAAAAACGCAATATGGGTTTTAATGGGACTTTTTTTCTATAAAATATGATCTCTTTTCCTTTCCCAATGTTGTGTATGCTTGAACATGCAAGTGATTCATCGACTGCAATGATCATCTTATCTTCCTCTATCGCCTTTAATTTTCCAATCTTCTTTCTTAGATAATCTTCCGTCCAGAAACCGACGATCTCCATATAACACTTAATCTCGCCCTTCTCAAATATGAAATCTGGTATGAAGACGTAAGGGCCGGCGATCATTATCTCCGGTTCCCGCCTAAGCGTCCAGCCCGTTTTAGTCGAGTTGAATCCGTTGAAAAAATTTAGCTCAACCCCACTGTCGAATTTTTCTTCATCAGATCCAGAAAGTTCCGGAAATTTATCCCTCTCTTTGACATCTATATGGAATTTTAAGACCCGAGGCGCACCTCCAACATCCCTCACGATATCGGCATCCACCTCCCATGAATCCGCCGTCATTATCATAGGCAGGAGCTTTGCCAGAGATGTCCCGTATCGTTTTGTGAACTTGAATAATGACAACGGTCCATCAACAAAGACCCTATACCCTTCTTCATCATGTTCGATCGAGTACATCAGTCCAAGATACTTGAGCCTTCCAAATATCCGTTGATAGTTATTCCCGACGGCAAAGTTCATATTCATAGCATTGAAGAGCATAGTTTGGGCGAGTGACAAATTGTATGATTTCAAAAGATATTCGGGCTTTATAGTAATAAAATCTTTTAATATGAGTTCTTCTTCGTAATCAGCCCACAATGACCTTTCCAGTTCACTTACAGAAACATTTAAAGAAGAAGCCACAGAAGTAAGAACCTCCTCCCTCTTCTCTTCGTCGATCACCAACGTCCTGTTCGCCTCTTCAAATACCGACCTCCTCGCTTCTATCGGATCGATCTTGCTTACTGATTCAAATCTGCATCTCCTCTCCAAGATCGTCGTAAGTCCCCGGATAAATCGATGGTCATACTCTGCCCCTTCATACAATTCCAATACTTCCGAAAGCTCCCCTTTCTTTTTGCCTACGAAAGATACGAAGGTATTTAGGAGATCTTCTGCCATCTGTATTCTTCCTTCTGTTAAAGGAGAAAATACGGGTTTTATCGTGCCCTTATACGCTCTAGCGATCAAGAGCTCACTCGGCAACATTAGAGAGGCTCCTTTCTTCTTCTCGCCGTCCCAACCTCTGTGGTCTTTCTGGATACAATCTCATACAATATCGCCGCTTTTCTCTTCGGTCTAAGTATTCTCCCCAATCGCTGGATGAATTCTCTACGACTGCCACTGCCGCTCAATATTATCCCGATGCTCGCCTCCGGGACATCCACTCCCTCATCGAGAACTTTGGACGTTACGATCAATCTATATCTTCCTCTCTTGAAGTTCTCTAATATCTCACCTCTCTCCTTTAGAGGCGTCTTATATGTGATCGAGGGGATGAGAAACTTTTTGGAGATGAGATGAACCAATGAATTATGCTGGGTAAATATGATCGTCCGATCGTCTGAATGTCTCTTCAGTATCTTCTTCAATGCGGCTATCTTTGATGAGGAGTTCAATGCTATCTTTTCTGCCCTGTTTCTTGCAAGTAATGCCTCTCTGGCGCCTCTGTCTCTTCCCGTTCTCATCACAAATCGCTGGAAGTCGCGCGGTGTCTTAAGGATGATATGATGATTGCGAAGATACGTCTTGAATATATCGCGATTTTGCTCATACAATTTCTCTTCCTCAGGCGTGAGATCGACCGTTATCCTCTCCAAAGAATAGTTGGAGAGATACCTGCCCGATAGGGCATCCACGTCGATCTCATATACCTTCCCTCCGACCAACCTCGGCAATTCCGAGTGCAATCCGTCCCCCCGCTCGTATGTTGCGGTCAGCCCCATCCTGTATGGAGAAGCAAACATCTCCGCGATATGTGCATATCCGGATGAAGGCAGATGGTGCACCTCGTCAAATATTACGAGTGAGAACCTGTTTCCGATCTCTCCTGCCATTATGTATGCCGTATCATAAGTTGCCACGGTGATAGGTTGCAGGATATGCTCTCCGCCGCCATACATCCCTACCTCCACATCGAACTCCTCCGATATTCGGGATCTCCACTGCCCTATCAGGTCTAATGTTGGCACAATAACGATCGCAGATAGATTAAGGGTGGATATAGCCTTAAGTGCGATCAAAGTCTTACCTGAGCCCGTTGGAAGGACGATCACCCCTCTTTTACCCGCCATCAGCCAGGCGTCGAGTGCGTCCTGCTGATATCTCCTCAATTTTATGGAAGATTTGAAGAGAGGAGCGGGAATTAATTCTAAAACATCATCGGAGAAGTCGATCTTTGACCTTTCTAAATAATCGAGGATATCTTTGTAGTAGATTGCCATCGCCCTGTGAGCGTTTGATCTGGAATCCCACGCCGTGTTAGGTACTCTTATATCCCCTCTTACCAAGATCGTTCCCTTTTCATAAATTAGCCTGATCTGATCCGTAAAAATCCTCCTTTATTCTCCGTATTTTCATTTTTTAAGATGACTATCGCCACACGAATCTTTTTTTGATAGGATCGGCGATGTCGTGCCGGCGATCGGGAAAGATTAAAGAAAGAGGCACCTTGATAGCGTGTGAAAAAGAAAGAAGAGCTCTTCGAGCTCAGCCCTGCCTGCCAAACATCTTCATCAGATTCTTCGGCATACCTGTGATCTTCCCGCCCTTGAAAGCGCCAAGCGCCTTCTTCATCATCCTGTAGTACCTGATGAGCTCTTTCACCTCGTTCGTATCTGATCCGGAGCCTACTGCTACCCTTCTTATCCTGCTTCCATTCAAGATAGAGGGGTTCTCGAGTTCAAAGTCCGTCATGGAGTCCATTATTACCTTGTATCTCCCGAGTTTATTCTTTGTCTTATTGTAGTCTTTATCCGTGATATCTATCCCGAATCCGCCGAACGGTATCATCTGAATTATCTGTTTAAGTGGCCCCATCTTATTTATCGCCTGAAACTGTTTGTACATCTCCTTTAATGTGAACTTTCCCTTGAGTATCTCTTCTACACCCATATCTTCTGGCGTGATGGATTCCTCCACCCTCTCCATCAACGCCTTCAGATCTCCCATGCCGACGAGTCTTGAGATGAAACCTTCCGGGTCAAATTTCTCGATATCGCCTACCTTCTCTCCCGTACCAATGAAGGCGATTCCGCTATTTGTCTCAGAGACAGCCGAAAGGGCTCCACCGCCTTTAGCCGTTCCATCGAGTTTTGTTATTATCACCCCCGTGATACCAATGGACTCATCGAACGCTCTGGCCTGTTCTTCCGCTTCCTGCCCGATCGCCGCGTCAAGGACGAGAAATTTGTGATCTGGATCTAAAACCTTAGATATATCTTCCATCTCTGCTATCAATTCTTTCTCGAGTGCGTGCCTTCCGGTGGTATCGATGATCTTAACATCGTAGTCTTTCTTCTCTTTGAGTCCTTTTTTTACAATCTCTACCGCATCTTTGTTGCCCTTATCCCCATAGAATGGAATAGCATTTGCCGTGCATAGTTGAGAGAGCTGTTCATAAGCTCCCGGACGAAAAGTATCGGCACATATCACAACCGGCCTTAAGCCCTTCCTCTGAAAATACTTCGCCAGCTTGGCCGTTGTGGTGGTTTTACCGGATCCCTGGAGGCCCACCATCATTATCTTCTGACCTTTTAACTCTAAATCGATTCCTCTGCCGAGAATGTTTGCAAGTTCCTCATAGACGACGCGGGAGATGTGTTCCCTCGCATCAAACCCCTCGATGACCTCTTCTTTTATTGCCTTCTTCTTTATGTTGTTGGAGAGCTTCATCACGAGCTTTACGTTAATATCCGCCTGCAGGAGTGCTCTCTGGATATCTTTAACCAGTTCTTCCGCGGTTCTTTTGTCTATCTTATTCGATCTCGCCAGTTTTCTTAATGATTCCTTTAAGGAACTCCCCAAGTTATTTAGAATCATTTCGAACCCCTCTCATTCTTCACCAAAGATCTTCCCCAAGAGCCAATCTTCATCAAATACTATTAAATCCTCGTACCTCTGCCCGACACCGAAGAAGAATATCGGCTTTCCCGTCACATAAGGTATCGAGATCGCGGCACCCCCCCTCGCATCCGCATCCAGTTTGGACAATATGGAGCCGTCTATCCCAATAGATTCGTTGAACTGTTTTGCCCTCTCCACGGCATCGTTCCCCGCTATTGCCTCATCGACAAAGATCGTTAATCTGGGAGAATTTATCCTCTTTATCTTCTGAAGTTCCCGCATCAGGTTCGCATCGGTATGCATCCTGCCCGCGGTGTCCGCAAGAACGACGTCTTTCCCTTTTGCTTTAGCATGTTCCACCGCGTCGTATATCACGGCAGATGGATCTGCACCATACTGGTGTTTTATCAGTCTTAAACCGAGCCTCTCCGCGTGAATCTCGATCTGTTCCTGTGCTCCTGCCCTGTACGTGTCTCCTGATGCGATCACCACTGAGTAATCATTATCTATAAGTCTCTTCGCAACCTTGGCTATCGTGGTGGTCTTTCCCGTACCGTTTACCCCGACGAAGAGGATCACGACGGGTTTATCACCTGTACTTATCATCTCGTCGAAGAGAGGGCCGTCATTTCTTATCACATCTTTAATACTATCTTTGAGGGCATCTTCAACGATCTCTTCCGTATTGGAAAATATCCTCTTCTTTTTGCCTATGAGATCCTCTCTTACATTCGATACGATCTCTTCAGCTACGGGCAGTGCCACATTCCCCTCCATAAGAGATATTTCGAGTTCCCATAATGGCCCAGCGAGATCTTTTTCATCTAATATCGCCTCTCTTTTTAGGATGAGAGTCTTTGCTTTATCTTTTAATCCTACCTTCTTCGTCTTCTCTTTCTTCTTCATCTTTTCTTTCTCTATGCTCAAAGACGGAGTCTTTTGTGCGTCAGTGACTTCTTCGGTCGTTGTGCTGATCAACTTCGTTGGTGGTCCTGACGACTTCGTCGTGGGCAAATCAGAGATTTGTATATTCGAGGAAACCTCTATCTCCTCTGCCTCTTCCTTTTTATGAACTGCCTTTCCAACGGAATGCTTAAAAGACGTAAATTTATCTCTTAAGGATTTAAACATGTCTACTTCTTCGTTATCTCTTCCATCTTTGCCTGTAGGTATGTGAGCGTCTGCCCAACTTGAACCAATCTGCCATCCACTTTAACGAGTGAGTCGCTCAAATTTTTCTTCTTCTCTTCCAAAAATTGTTTTACATCTTTAACATCTTTCTCTACGCTATATCCCCCGCCTATACTCATCATCGCCTTACCTTGATCTTTTATCGTCGCACTTACGAAGGTGCCCGAACCTACGGGCACGAGTGTTTCGATATCATGATCACCCTTTTTATCGATTAAAAGTACAATAAAGTCCATTGCGCCACTACAGTCCTTTATAGACATCCCCAGGAGAGCTTTTTGTTGCTGTAACGCCACCATCTGCTCTTCATAACTTCGGTATAGTACAACGTGTTTCTGCAGTTCTGATTCAACTTCTTCTTTACCATTCATCTTACTTCTCCTCCTCTAAATTAAATGAGATGAAACACTTCTTCTACTCTCGCAATTTCTGGTCCTCTCGTCTCTTCGCCGACTAAATAACCTTTTGAATTTGCAATGACCCCCGAACCGACCAGAGGAGACCCAAAATTGATCGTCCCTACCCCGATGGGTATATCAAAGATCTTCTCGAGCCGTTCAAAGTCTTCATCCTTCGTATATGGGTTGACCAATAAACCTTTATTTGTTACTGATGCGGCCGTTCCAACGGTCTTATACCCTCCAACAGACCCTTTATAAACGTCCACATCCAAAAACCTCGCTATTAGGCGTATATATCTATCAGACACCTCTGGATGCACGACAGCCGCCGTATCGTTGGCCAATATGACATTACCACAGGCGTTCATCCTATCTGGAAATCTTTTAACATTAACCTTATTCTTCATCAATTTAATCTCTGAATTTAGTATATATCGGGAGACCAAAAAACCGTTAGAGTTGCCGCAGACGAGAGATCCCACTAAGGACGATCCACCGATCGAGGTCTTGATAACCTCAACATCTAATCTCTCTTCGATCTCTTTCATCTCGTCGTCTTTGAGGAGACTCGAAACGATAGCATAATCTTCCGTGACAGAGATGAAGATCCCAATATTTGACATTCCACCGAAGTTCATGAGTCTATTTCTTCCTGCCCGCCATTACTTCAATCACGGACCAACTCGGTCTCCACCTCTCCGTTCTCCGACTTGATCGTTCTAACGCGTATCTTGGACGGTGGTTTTTGAGATCCCCTCTCCCAAATCTTCTCGTTTATCGACGCATCTATGTATACCTTCTCCTCAGTCGTCTTCATGTGCCTCGCAAGGAATTTTCTGACCTCTTTTATCGACTTATTGCTCCTTTTCCACCGTGGGGCTTTTAAAAAAGCCTTTCTAAGTGGAATCGTATATATTCTCTCCTCTTCTACCATTTAAAACACCTCTCTTCATCTGCAAATCTCCGATTTGCAATCATTTATCCAGCCTTGACTTTCTCCAATGCCTCCTCTTCGGGTGCGTTTTCACATTTCGATTGGTCCTGACGATCACCCATGCCGGAATTCTTCTGTTCTGCTTTGCATACTTTGCAAGCCTTATCTTCATTCCCTTCGTCTTTTTAGACATATTTCCCACCTTTTAACCCTAAAACCCTCGAATGAACGTGCCTGCTCGGAAATATCTTCTCTACCGTCTCTTCATCATAATTCTCTCTCATATAACACCTGATCTCACCCTCGTAATCGGCCCTCTTTGGGAGATTCTCCCCTTCCAAGACGATGAAGAACCTACCTGCGAGTTCGTCGATGAGTTTTCTTCCAAAACCCAACAACGGCCTCACGTAGCAGACGCCATATCTATCTTCCAAACTTCTCACCTCTGCAAGCGTTAGATGAGGAGATATATCATCTCTCCTGGTTCCATCAGATATAATCTTATATGCTTTGGCAGAGGTGCTCACAAATCTTCGATTTGCAACTATTTCCAAAGCTTTTTTATGGACTAAATTTAGTCCATTCCTTGGAAAGGCATCCTTAATCATCATATCTGTAGCTTCTTCTATCACGCCACTCCCGAAATCAATCTTTTTATGAGGTAACCCCAGTCTCTTCGCCGATCTCTCGGCAGATCTCCAGTTCTCTGATAAGCCAAAGGTGAATGTCAGGAGCTCCACTTCAAAATATTTGGAGAGCATTAATGCCGAAAGAGAGCTGTCCTTTCCACCACTGAAGAGCACAGCAGTTCTCATATTCTTTTTATTTTAATATCCCTCTTTTTCGGCTGTATCTGACTCAATATCATCTTCAACTGTTCGTCAGTTATCATCGACTTTAATCTTCCACTCGATGCAAGAGCTATCAATTGCTCTTCGATCGCCATAGCAAACTCTGGCTTTGCCACTCTTATGTTGTTAAGTCTCTCTCTTGCCTCTGGCGTCATTATCTTTCTTAGAACCTCTTTTTTTTTCACCTCGTATTCTTTTTTGAGAGCTTCTTCCTGCCCCTGTCGCAAGCTCTGATCCTGCTGTGACGCCATCATCTGTTGTAATCTTCTTCTCTTGATCTCCTCTATCTCGTCAGCCATTGTGCAGTCTTCCTAATTTTCAATATTTCTCTAGACCGGGTATATCCTTCTCAAGCTCTTTTTTTAGTTCATAAGCCGTCCTATCAAGAAAAGATGTCCCCTCTGGTGTCATAATTCTACCTCTCTTCGCCACTTTAACGATATTGGCTGCCTCTAACTGTTGAAGCCCCTTACGAACGATCGATCCGCTTCCTTTTTTGAACCTGTATGGCTTTGCCCCTCTATCTTTACGTCCTCCGTAATATACCCGAAGTCTCCCTACCCCAACAGGACCATCTATATAAATTCTCCTCGCCATAGAAGCGCACCTTTTGTACCACCAATCCTCTTCTACAGGGGGCATCTCTTTATTCACTCCTGTTCTCACGTATTTCGTCCATTCAGGCGAAACGATCTTACCGCCGTCTTTGAGCTTCTCAGCCAATTTTTCTACCAACATATTTCCCGGAACATCATAAACCGTAGTCATTTAGTAAACACCTTATCTCACACATCTATTTAAAAATACCGCATCCATCATAGCCTCAAATGTGTATGTATTGGGGATCACATCTGCATTCACCCCAAAATTTCTAAGCGTCCTCTCTGTCTCTCTCCCTATCACCGCGATCAACATTTCACCGCAAATCCCCCTTATCTCTTCGTAGAGCCCCATCTCCCTTGTGATCTCAAAGAAGTTATTCACGGTCATACCACTCGTGAACGTGAGCACGTCTATATCCCTATCCAATATCTTTTTTATCAGTTCTTTTGCCCGAACCAACCAGGATCCGTCCGGAGAAACTCCCGTATAGACATTTGCCTCGTGGACGATCGCTCCCGCGCGTTTTAGAGCTTCATTCAATTTTACGTTTCCGCGGTCGCTCCTTATTATCTCTACATCTCTTCCATCCACAATAGGAGTGAGGATATCCACAATGCCAAGAGAGCTATATTCTTTTGGAATTATCTTAGCAGTTATTCCCTTCTCTTTAAGAGATTTATCCGTTTTTGGGCCTATGGCAACGACGTTTGTGCGATTTAAAGCATTTATAAACGGTTCTTGGAACCTGACAAGATCAAAAGTGTATCTTACACCATTGGCACTCGTGAAGATGACGAAATCTACCTCTTCCTCGAATAAACGATGGATGAATGAATCGAATCGAGGATCCTCTACAGGACGGAGCAATATCATTGGGGCGGCAAATGTATCAAATCCATAAGATCTCGCGATCGCGATGGACTCCATAAGATAGACCGCAGGTCTCGTTATTGCAACCTTCATCAAATTTACCTTGCGGGTGGTTTGATATTAAACTTTTCTGCATTTTGGATAACCCAATC
>CABGHG010000052.1 GCA_902158735.1 Candidatus Methanolliviera sp. GoM_oil | reverse complement strand
GTCTAAGAAAGAGAAAGGAAGCAATAATAAAAAGAAGCAGAGGTTAGTTGTAGCAAAGGTTCACAGACGAATATCAAACATTAGAAAAGATACGATAAACAAAGCTACGACATGGCTGGCGAAAACCAAGTCAGTTATCGGATTGGAAGATCTAAATATATCGGGAATGCTGAAGAACAAGCATCTAAGTAAAGCAATATCAGATGTTGGGATGTACGAGTTTAGGAGACAACTGGAATACAAAACTAAATGGTATGGTTCGGAGATTGTCTATGCTGATAGATTCTTCCCATCGACAAAACGATGTTCTCGGTGTGGCCATATTAATTCCGAAATGAAACTGTCTCAACGTATATTTGTATGCGAATCTTGTGGATTTACAGCAGACAGAGATTACAATAGCAGTCTCAATCTACAACAAACTGCTATAGCGGCTGTCAGTTCGCCAGTCGCTTTAAAAACGCCTGTTGGAGAAGGAAGCTCTGGCTTTCTCAGTAATGAGGATGTGAAACTACCTTCAATGAATCAGGAATCAAACATAGAACCAGAATTAGGTTTTAGTAAGTTTTGAAGAACGGCTCCAAAATCCTTTAGAGAATGTGATGCCATCTCATTTCCCATCATCCCACACTCCATCAATTCTCTTTCTTCCAAAATCCCGCATAGAAAACCACCCGCAAAAAGATCCCCGGCACCCGTATCATCCCTCACATCCACTTTCTTTGCCTTTACTTTGGTGAGCTTTCCTTTTGACCCAATAAGACAGCCCTTCTCTCCCAATGTCACAACCGCAATCTCAACACCGATTTTATTCAGCAGAGAAAGAGCATCAGAGACACTCAAGCCCGTTAAAATTTTCAGCTCCCTTTCATTCAAAAAAAGAATTTTACAATGCCTCAATACCTTCTTGATGTACTTTAATCCCATCTTTGCGTATATCATGCCTGGGGAAAAGCTTACATCCACTCCTATATCACAGATGGCTTCCTGAATCTTCAATTGTTCTGGATTGGCAAAAGAACCTATATGAATCATTTTGAAAGATCTCATCCTCTCCAAATCCAGATCTTCCATGCTTATATCGCTATTTACGCCTCCAAAAGGGTATAATGTCCTTCTTCCCTCTTTATCCACAAAGATGAACGCTCTTCCGGTGGCACCATCCTTTCTTAAGACCGATTCAGCATCTATATCATGGGATCTGTAGAAATCCAGCAACTCCGTTCCGAGTTCATCCCTTCCGATGGCTCCGGCCAAAGCGACATCCTTTCCCAGTACCGAGAGTGCCACGACAGTATTGGGCACAGATCCTCCTGGGCAGGTATAAATATTTTTAATTGGAACTTCCTCTCCAGAATCAGCCAATTTATCGACGAGACAGATGAAATCGTAATTGATCGCACCAAAGCCGATTATATCTCGCTTCATGAAAAACCTACGGTTTCTTCACTTCCTACGTCCTACCTTCGGTAAGACTTCCTTTTAAGGTTAAATTCTTCATTACTTTAAAAAGATAGAAGGTTGAAACATAGACATATACCACCAATTATCCAAGTTTTGCAGATAACCCTCTCATCATCTCTCTGTATCGCTTATGTATCTCGATCACCTCGTCAAAGTTATCTCTCCTCATAAGATTATGAATATACGGAAGTTCACCTATATCTCTGGTTAAGTCCGTCGATAGGTTATCTTTGATGAATTTTGAATCCAAATCCCTCTTCTCTTCCCAAAGATCCACCATCTCAAATATATCTGAGATATTAGAAGTTATGACGTGAAGCCATCGCATATCCGTGGTGGCAAGCCCTATGGATGCGTATGGAATCGCGTACTCGTTTCCATTGAAGACGATGGATACTCCTTCCTCCTTTTTTACGCCTTCAAGCATCTTATAATCCGTTATACTATCCCCAACAACCAGAATTTCATCCAAAGGAACTTTTGAACGATCTGAGATCTCTAAAACAGCATCAAGTTTTCTCTCTCCTCCGATAACCTTCACTTCCGAGAGCACATCGTATGAAGATTTTGGGAGATCCTCAAAGAAGAGTTCGTCCAAAAGTTCTTTCAGTTCTTTATCCTCTTTGGTCTTAAGAAGCCTCTTTTCGGTATCTAAAACCAATTTTGTAACATCCTCGCCGATTTTTTTCTTTTTTTCTTCTAAATTTAGCTCCGTACAGAATATATTTTCTCGGGGTATGCCCAATTTCCTGCATACATTGTAGGCATGCCCCCCATAACTCGTTGAAATTATATAGATCTCCCAGCCATCTCTTCCCAACCTCTCGATCAATTCCTTTGCTCCTGAAATGATCCCAGCCCTCTCTGAAACCTTTGAAATGTCAGAAGTTTTTATGTTATATGCCAATAAAAAGGGCACGATCAGAGAGAGCGTATCCCCCGGTTCATAACCCACCCTCCCATCTAAGGTCAACAGATCGTCATATCTGCTTATCTTCTCGAATATCTCTCTTCCTCGCGGAAACTCGGCCATGACCTCATAAGCATTATCCTGGGGGGACAATGGTCCTTCCAGATCAAAACATATGATCGGCTTATGCAGATTTGAGAACATCAAAAATCGCTCTTAAAAGATCTGTTTCCGTGAAGATGCCCACCAGCATACCGTCTTTTAATACCGGAAATCCTCCAATGTCGTTTTTATTTATCTTTTTGGCTGCTTCCCTCATATCAGCATCAGGCCCTATCGTCTTTATATCGGTTTTCATAATATTTTTTATCTCTAAATCGTATATCTCACTGGCATCCCCGGTGACAAGTTTTTCAAAGACCTTTCCACTTCCTAAAAATTGCATCACAGTCGTTGCAGTTACCAGCCCAATCAAAAGATCATCTTTCACGATGGGTAGCCTTCTAAAACCGTTCTCAAGCATCTTTCTCAATGCGGCACCCAATGTCTCGGTGGAGTGGGTGCTCACCACCTCCTTGGACATATATTCCTCAATTTTCTTATTTAAGACGTCCTCAAAAGAATCAGCTTCGTTGATCAAAAGTTTGACAAAGTCTCTCTCCGTGATGATCCCCTTTATTCTCACCTTTTTGTCAATTATTGGAATGCCACCAATACCCTTCTCTATCATAATTTTGGCGGCATCTTTTATTGTCTCACTTTCCTCCACGCATACTACTTCTTTCTCCATCAGCTCTTTTACATCCCCGTTAACTGCCGCGAGAAGATTTCCTTGATATCTATTTTTTACAAGATTATATTTGGGCCCACCGCCGAGCAAATTTACAATATCCACGGTCGTCACTATACCCATAACTCTATCTGTTCCCGCATCGGTTATTGGAATCCGTCTAAAACCGTGTTTTTCCATCGTTCTCGCGGTTCCAATGATGCTCATGGTAGGAGGAACCGTTAGGACATCTCTTGTCGCTATCGAGAATATCTCTCCCTTCTGTGATGGTTTCTTATCTTCAAGTTTAAACGAATCTTTCATCCCATACCCTTCTCTCTCAAATCCGCCCAAAAATTTCACGTTTTTTGTACCCTTATCATCTCTCTTCACGTCATCATCTCTTCATAGCAATCTTCGCAGAGTAGCATACCATCTACTTCTCTCAAATTTTCAGAAAGCACACCGCATATGTCACATTTACCCTGGAAGACGGCTTTTTCTGATGTTTCCTCCGGTACTTTCATCTCCAAGTCTCTGTTTATCTCTATCAAATCTATTAGAATTCTGTTGAGCTCGGGAGAAACAGATAAGAGGTCTTTATTTGTTATTATCCCCACCAATTTTCTATCTTCTACGATCGGAAGTCTTCTGATGTTGTTTTTGAGCATTATCCTCATCGCAGATGTCAAACTCGTGTTTGGCGAGACCGTAATCAAAGGAGATGTCATTATATCCTCTATTTTAACTTTTTCTGGAAGGAGATTCTTTGAAACTAGCTTACGGACAAGATCTTCTTCTGTCACAATACCGATTGCCTTTTTATTTCTTATGACAACCAAATTGCCGACATCATAGCGATTCATCATTTGTGCCGCCACTTCTGCGGTATCGTCGGGATCTACCCCGATCACGTCTCTATTCATTATCTCTCTTACCGGTATATTCGTCTCCAAGACCACCACACCCAATCATTCACACGAAACTATTCCTAAAAGATATAAAGATATTACAACATAAAAACTTTGCTCAACCATTTGATCGTCACATCGGATCTCCTATAGTATCACAACTTTTCTCTATTTTTTACCGTGAATAGACACTCATCGCCCCCAAAGAGATCGGATTCCATCGTTATTTCGGCGTTTAGATCAAATGCTGAAAAAGCCCCCTTCAGTAGCGAGATACAGGCATTTTTACACGGTAAGTCTCTTACAACTTCTTCGCCCAATCTTTGAAGTTCTTCATAGACCGAACATTCTTTTATCTTGTATGAGAAGATCTTTGGACTGTTGGCACAGACCCACAACCTCTTGAATGGCTGAATGCTGAGATATGCGATCTCTACAAATCTCTGCGGAAGCAGAGGAAATTTCATCGATCCCGTCTTTTCCACCGCATCCTTCAAAACTTCGTAAGTTCTATCCGTATTCTTCTCCCCAAGCTCCAACGATCTCTCCATGAGCTCTTTCCCATATCTGGTAAAAAAGACATCTGGTGATTCTTTACCATCCACCAACTCTTTAATCCATCTTTTCGGGTCGAATTCTTCCCCTAGCGTTTTGATCATCTCATAGTCGAGGTCGAAATAGTATTCCTCTAACATCATTCACCACCCCCCAAAATAACTTTAACTTGTATCGCCCCAACGGGACAAACCTCGACACAATCGTTGCAAAAGACACATTTATCCCTGAATACTGCAAGAAGCTTGTATTCTTCCGGTTCGTTCTCCCTAAACGTGTGCATCCCCGTTGGAAGAACCATAAAGACCGCTTGGGGACATATCTGGAGGCACTTCTTGCACTCAAACGGTGTAGTACACTTCTCTTTATCGATCACGATCTCTGGCATCATCTCAAATCACCACTCGTCCCTCAGTGCGGGAAAAGAATTCCTTTCCACGAGCTCTATTGCACTCTCAGGACATGTCTCTTTGCATAATCCACATCCAAAACAGCTAAACATATCGATGTTGGCTTTATTTGTCGTCACTTCCTTCTTTATAGCCCCAAACTGACAACGTTTTACGCACGTACCACAACCGCTACACTTATCGTAATCCACCTTTGCGACGTACTCTCCTTTCATCAACGACTTTATGCCGTAATCATTTCTGAAGCGGATATCGATGCAATCCGGATAATCGCAGTTGCAGACTCCCCCGACATAGGGTGCCCCTTCAATCGTCTTTCCAAACGTCATGAGCGTGTGAACCATCCCCTTCTTGTTCCAAAATTCCAAAAATTTCTTCGCTTCCTCGGGGGAGATGAATTCGGCGCCGCCTTTGTATCTCTCCGGAACCATCTCCCATCTGAACATTCCAAGACCTATCCCAAGACAGGATCTGCAATCCTCCTCTTCCAGCGTCGCTCTTGTCATACGTCTGCAGATGCAATCTATCTTGACCAAAGGCTGTGCAATATCAACGACCTTCTTTGCATCCTCCAATGGAATAACTTGCCCCGGTGCCATCTCTATCATGGTGGCAGAAAGCCCCTCCATCTCTGATTTAAATCCTTCCGGATCTTCGTCTTTCGTATCTATAATAGATTTCATCCCCTCGATCGCGGTCTCTTCCAACCCCGCCATACCAATCCCGTATTCTTCTCTCTCCTCTTTTGGCTTTTTGTACATCGGTCTGCAATAATTCTTTGGATTTAGATACCAAAAACTCCCCTCGCCATATCTCTCATCAAGTTCAAGCATGATATTACCCCTTTTTAACTATTGTCATTTCTAATATTTAAGATTAATTGTTTCATCTTTTTTTTACAGAAACATTATATTATAGAATTAAAATATCTCATCGAGCGGGATACCTAACTTCACCTCGGGTTGAAATCTCTGACATATGGGTATGGGGTATCTTATCCCTCTCTCATGCGTCACTTCAAGTGCCTCGATGATCGATCCCAGCTTTGTGGCCGGAATTGTAAACGCCATCTCATCGTCTTGAGTCATCGCCCACACCCGGTCTCCGTTCCCAGGAATGACCGCTTTTGGCTCCCCAGTTAATACCGTCTGGATGATGCCCTCGGTACAGGACGCCGCCCTACCGGAGAATGAGCAAGTAACGTTATTCCCTTGGTGATGGGTTGAGGCGTGGATCAACCTCATTATCTGGGCAGGGTTGCCATACATCATGATCAAGTCGGGTACGATCTTTGTCCACGCGAGTGGCGAAAAAACAATCCCCACATATTCTCCCTCTTCAAACCTGTTGACTTCCTTGGCAATATTCACTCCGGCTTCTATGCTGGCAGCGTATCCCATCTTTAGAAGAAATTTTGCCATTGCCATCTCGTCATTGGGCTTCTTCCACCCATATGCAGCAAGGGCGATAGAACAACCAAGATCCTCGGCCGTCATCCCTACCGTCCACCCATACCTCCTGCTCATGGTAATTCCCTGACAAAGAGCGACTTTAACTTTTAGATCCCTTAGTGGTCGGGTGGCTTTTTCAGGAATTTCCGTCTCACTTTTTATCAGTTTAATAGCCAAGGGAAACGTCTGTGGCCTAAGCAGTTCGTTTAATCGCTCTCCTTTCTCGATCCATCCTTTCATGGATCATTATATGAAAACAACTATTTTTATAGTTTTCTACGCCGCTTCCTCATTGGATAACCCGGGATCTTCTATTGGGTGCCAATGCGCCATAGATGTCACTTTTCCATTGTGTATTTGCACGTGTAGCTTAAACGTCGCAGGGTCGCTTGGATTGACCTACATGGAAGTAATATACTTACCGTTAGATCCCCCCCCCCAACATTATACACCCTCAAAATTTTGTAAGTTAACTCTCTGATATATCACTAAAGTATATTTATTGATACATAAGGACAAATTACTTGCTAAATAATGGTACAATTAGACAAAAAATTGCACATTTGGAAAAGTATTTTATAGGAGGAGAGATGGATAAGACTTGTATGAATCATCTGCTCTCTGACCCGCGCATAGATTTTTCGTATTGTATGCAGTGTGGTGGATGTAGTGCCGTTTGCCCCGCTGCCTCGATAAGTGATAGGTATAATCCCAGGGAGATGATGTACAGATTGATTAACAGGATAGATCTGATGAATTACCCCCTGGAGGAATGCTTTCACTGTTATTCGTGTAAATATATATGTAAGCTCGGGAATAGCGTATCGGATATCGTAAAAGTACTCAAAGAGGAAAAATCAGAGGGGAAATATCGAGAACATCCGATATATAAGACATTTTATGAGAAAGGGATCTGCGTGACGCCCGAGATTCTCTCGCCAGATAAAATTTTGGATTGGGGACCGAGCTATGAGAGAGCTTGGAACGCGGTGAAACGGTTCTCCTCTCTTCGAGAGATCCCACACGATTCGATGGTTGATATACAACGAATTGCTGATCTGAGCGAAGATAAAAGATTCAAAAAGATAGATGATCCAGAAATCCCAAAAAAAGAGATTAAAACGGATAAGATCTATCTCTTCAAGAGCTGTTTCATGGACGCCCATTATCCAGGAGCCACGGAATCTATGCGGTACATCTTCGATAAACTAAAGATAGACTATCTGGATGATCCACGCCAATCTTCCTGTACTGGTTTTGCATATTATGCCGATCTAATGCCGTTTGGCACCATGCTTACTACCAATGCGAGAAATTTTGCGATCGCGGAAGAGAGCGGATATAAAAATATAGCAACCGCTTGTGTCACCTCTTACGGCGTGTTGAATGAGTGCAAGGCGATCTTGGATTCCGGCGTTGGGGAAGAGTCGAATAAAATTTTAAAGGAGGCAGATCTCAAATATAGGGGAGACGCTAATGTAATGCACGTCTTTGAGGTTCTCCACGCCTTGAGATCTAAAATAAAGAAGAAGATCAAAAATAGATTTGATGGTCTGCCCGTCGCTATCCATTACGGTTGCCACTACACAAAGATGTTCAGAGAGCTTACGATTCCAAATTCATTGGAGGATCTTGTATCCGTCACGGGTGCAGTACCAGTCGATTATGGCGAGAAAGATCTCTGTTGCGGGATGGGTTTTAGTGATACACTGAATAACAGAGATCACAGCAGAAGAATCGCGGAGAGAAAACTTCGCTCTATCAAGGAGGCGGGTTGCAAAGTGGTCATCAGTGCATGCCCGGGTTGCCAGATCACGTTCGATAGAAATCAAGAATACATTGAGAAGAAGATCGGAGAAAGATTCGGTTTAGTTTACCTGAACTATTCACAGTTGATTGCGTTGGCAATGGGTGCAGATCCTAATGAGGTTGTCGGGATACAGACGCACTCGAATCCAATCGAACCAGTTCTTGAGGAGTTCGGCTTTTAGAAGATTTTTGCGGCTTAAAAAATTGGTTAAAGTGGCACGAAAATTATATATATCATTATAAAAGATTTATATTGTAAAACCGCTAGAATGCCATGGGGTATGAATATGAGAAAAATATTTGCGCTGGTCATAATGGGTGTACTTTTGGCCGTAATGACAATCTCACAGGCTCAGACAGCCGACTGGAAGACCTATAATGATCCACAGGGAAGGTTTTCGATGAAATATCCTTCAAATTGGGAAGGGGAATATGAGGTATCTGATGGTGAAGGTGAGGTTGAGTTTGATGCACCGAGCGATATCGATTGCGAAGTAGTTGTTCAGAAACGTTCTCTATGTCGGAAAATTGGAAATGATATGACGTTTCGCGAGGGGGATGAAACTGAGAGAATAGTGATTATTTACGGCGAGAAGTATGAACTGAGGTTTGAATTTGAAGCTCCATCAGAGTACTTTGAGTATGCGAACAAAACGTACTTCGAGCCGATGATAGAGAGTGCAAAAGTGAAATAACGCCAGAAAAGACCAGAAAAGAGGCGCTAAAAATTGGTCAAAGCGGCATCACTACAGACAAAGGTCGGTGAAAAATCGTCAGAGAATTTTAAAAGTGCAGAAAAACTCATAGAAAAGTCTGTATCTTTGGGTGCGCAGATCTTATGCTTACCCGAATATTTTTCCTTCTCTCTCGAAAATTTTGAGATCACATCTTATTCAGAAGAAACATTGCAATTCCTGAGTGATAACTCTAAAAAGTATGATGTGTTGATTGTGGGAAACACCATAGAAGAGATAGATGACAGATATTACAACGTGGCATCCCTCTATGAAGATGGGGATCTGGTAGGAAAACAGGTGAAGATCCACCCTCCGAAGGGTGAAAGATTGTGGGGAATTAGTTGTGGCCGTGATATAGAAGTTTTTGAGACCACCTTTGGGAAGATCGGCGTCTTGGTATGTGCAGACGTTCTTTATCCTGAGGCTTGCCGTATTTTAGGGATTATGGGAGCTGATATCGTATTAAATCCTGTTGTTTCGATGTATAATGAGAAAGATATAACCAAAGATGCCAGAGATTCCATATTCGTATCGAGGTCTTATGACAACAGTTATTTCCTAATAAAAACTGGAGGAGTGGGCAAAACACCATTTAGCAGATTAAAGGCCGTCGGAAGAAGTCTCATATCGGCACCTTGGGGGATTTTGAAGAGATATAAGGATGAAAACAGAGAAGAGGTCTTAATCGCCGATCTGGACTTGGATCTTTTGAAGGAGATCAGAGAGGAGAACTATTCTTTGACTGACAGAAATCCAGAAGCCTATTATAAACTTGTAAAAGATAATCCCTCTTGATGCCTTTACTTGTTGTGCTGATCTTTTAACACTCACTTTTCAATTTTTTTTCCAACTTTCAATTTTTTTTTAAATCGCTAATCATACAATATATGTCTTTTTATTTTATCAAAATTATATGATATTTTATCAAAATTATATGA
>CABGHG010000051.1 GCA_902158735.1 Candidatus Methanolliviera sp. GoM_oil | reverse complement strand
ATGAAGAGATCTCGAAGGCGATAGACGGTCTTCTATGAAAAAAAGATTAACTATAGGTTTTTGGGTAATATTCTAACCTAATTAGGATTTTTATCCAAAACCGAGTTTTTTTAGGGCAGATTATTTGTGTGCCTAACAAATATAAGAAGATCAAAAGAATTGAGAGGTAAAAAAGATGAATAGAAAAATTGTGGGAATGATGCTTGCATTTATGATTGTCTGCACCATGCTTTTGGTTCCCCAAGCAGATGCTCAGAAGACCGTTACCATCGTGGATTCAATGGGAAACAGGGTTAAGATACCGTATCCCGTTGAGCGTGTGGTAAACGTGAATCTCTTTGCGGATGAGGCAATCGTCGCATTGGGGGGAGAGGATAAACTCGTTGGTATCGATCTGATACCGCTGGCAGAGCCGGAGTTTTATCCGACATTACAGGATAAACCTTCAGTCGGACTCCACCACTTTCCGAGCTATGAAAAGATCATCGATCTGGAACCAGATGTGGTGATCGCCGCAAGTGATCTCATGTTCCTCCCTGGATTTAAAGAGAAGATGGAAGCCGCCGGCATCAAGGTGGTCTACCTGAATCTGTGGGATCCGGGGACTTATGATCGTGATATTAAAAATCTGGGAATAATACTTGGAGAAGAGAAGCGAGCAAAGGAGTACATCAAGTTCGTCCATTCGTACGTGAAGATGGTCGAAGATCGGGTGAAGAATATACCTTCAGATGAAAGAGTGGACGTGTATTGGGAGTTCCATTTCCCATACATGACGATGGCAAAGGGATCGCCGATAGATAAGTTTATTGAGATGGCAGGAGGAAGAAACGTCTTTGCCGGAGGAGGAGGGGAGTTTCAAACGCCGGTGATACCCGGGTTGCCTGCTGGGATGAAGGTTTCTACAGGATTACCGCTCCGCACGGTTAGCCAGGAAGCGATCGTGGAGAAAAACCCCCAGGTGATCATCGGGGAGTTTATACCGATGTCGGTGATGACAAAAGGGATCGGAAAGATGATTAAGGGAGAGCCATACCAGATGCCCATCGGATACACCGACAAGCCCGATGTGAATATACTTAAAAGTTCGAGAGATGAGATAATGAACCGCCCTGGATCGAGTGCAATAGACGCTGTGAGGAACGAGAGGGTCTATATATTCCCCTTCAGCATGCTTCTGACATCAACGAGGTGGCCAGTAGGTCTAGTCTATCTGGGGAAGTGTTTCTATCCCGATCAGTTCGAGGACGTGGATCCAGATGAGTTCCACGCAAAATGGTTGAAGAAGTGGAATGGGCTGGAGTATAAAGGGGTGTATGTCTATCCATGAACGGAGCGATAGAATGAAAAAAATAGTTATTTCGTTCCCTCTGCCTGTTATGCCTATTGCACAGCCACTCATACGGAAACTTCAAGAGCTGGCAACAAACACGCAGTTGGAATTCACAGGATTAAATCCAGAGGAGGACGAACCTCTTCCGATCAGGGGTGACGATATTCCAGAACTAGTGGTTACCCACCACGTTTCCATAATGAAGAACAGAGATGCAATGGTATCATCGGGATCCTACGAGGCTCCAAAAGGAGTTATTCCTGAAATGAGAGATGACCTACAAGAAAAGGGATTTGTTGATCCCACCGGCTGTTTCATACCCCTGTGTTTTGTACCCCTAGTGCTCCTCTACGACAGGTCTATCAAGCCTACCCCCTCCTCTTGGGAAGATCTGCTGGAAAAGCGATGGCAGGGAAGAATAGGATCCGCATCCACCAGTACGTTCATAAAATTACTGAACGTTAATCTGAAGAGCCTCTTCGGGGAAAGGGTGGACCAGTTAAACCAGTTGTTTGACAGCATGGACCTCAAGGGTCTTCCGATAAAGGTAAATTTGGCTGTCGGTGATGGAGACCTTGATGTCGGCATTGCCCCCTTACCCTTTGCCAGAGCTTCCCGAACGGGTGACATCTCCATGTGTTGGCCTAAGGAGGGTGCCTTTTGTGCAATCCACGTCATGATATTCAAGAAAGATGCACATGAAGATGCCATCAAAATCGGCAGGTATCTCCTTTCAGACGAGGCGCAACAGCTCATGTCTGCCCCGGGGTTGATCCCTGTCAATCCAAATGTGCCTCTTCCGGAAGAAGCTGTAGAAAACAAGCTTAACTTCTATTGGGAGGGATGGGACTGGTTTATTGGGAGGTTGAACGGTATATAGTATAGGGGAATAGCTAATGAAATTTGTAACTGTTGCCGGGCCGCCTTCTTCCGGGAAGACAGCGGTGTTGATCCATACGATAAGACATCTGCTTAAAGATGGCATTAAGGTCGTTGTGGGTAAAATTGATTGTTTGGGGACCAATGACGGAGAGAAATACCAAAAGTTGGGGATACCCGTAATAGTGGGATTAAGCGGTGATATCTGCCCTGATCACTTCTACGTTCCTAACCTGGAGGTGATCTTCAATTGGGCAAAGGAGAAGAGTGCTCAAATTACCATTTTGGAGACTGCAGGCCTCTGTCACCGGTGTGCTCCTGCCATAAAGGGCTGTCTTGCCATCTCGGTTGTGGACAATCTTAGCAACATAGATATTCCTCAGAAGATAGGTCCTATGCTCTCCACCGCCGATATAGTGGTGATAACGAAGGGAGATATCGTTTCACAGGCAGAGAGGGAGGTCTACCGACGAAAGATGGAGATGGTCAACCCAGGAGCAGAGATCCTGGAGGTCAATGGTTTGACTGGTAAGGGGTCTCTATTGCTAAAGACGAGCCTCATGCAAGCTCCAGAGGTTGATACCATCACCGGTAGGGAGCTACGAAGTTCTATGCCAGCTTGTGTCTGCTCTTATTGCACAGGGGAAAAAAGGATAGGAAAGTCCTTCCAGCTTGGTTATATAAGGAAGATCGAGGCTACAGAAACAGAAGGAGGTAGAGGATAGCATGGGGAAAGATATACGAAAGATCACCATCATAGGCGGGACCACTAAGAGTGGTGGGAAAGAAGCTATTGAGAAGACGGAGATATATAAAGGAGATATTATCACTCTTGTAGGACCTACCGGCTCCGGCAAAAGCGAGCTTCTTTCAGACATCGAACAACTGGCGAGAGGAGATACTCCTTCGAATAGAGCAGTAATCCTAAACGATGGCGAGCTTAACCGTTGGGAGAGGCAAATGGTGGCTCAACTCTCTCAAGCAATGAACTTCGTCTTGGATATGCCGGTAGAAGATTTTCTGGAATTGCATGCATCGAGCAGGGGAATCAGCAGTAATCCCATCATAGAAGAAGTGATAGGACTCACAAATAGGCTTAGTGGCGAGCCTATTGGCGCCAGAGACAACATAACTTCCTTAAGCGGCGGGCAGTCCAGGGCGCTCATGATAGCTGATATTGCCGTCATAAGCGATGCCCCGGTGGTGCTCATAGACGAAATAGAAAACGCGGGTATCAACAGGCTGATGGCACTGGAGATACTATCTGCCAAAGGAAAGATCGTTATTGTCGCCAGCCATGACCCTTTGATTATTCTCATGGCTCAGAAGAGAATTGTGATGCATAATGGGGGGATGTTTAAAGTTTTGGAGAGGAACAAGCAGGAGGAGGAGATCCTTAAAGAACTCATCGCTATGGATGATGAGTTGTCGGTCTTAAGAGATAGACTCAGGATGGGAGATTTTGCAAGGGGTGGAGGCATGCTTTTGATGAACAAGAGTGGGAGTGTAGAAGAGAAGAAAGAAGAAAGTTCAAATTTTGAAATAATTTGAGGTAAAAAAGGATGAATAAAAAAATTATGGGGGTGATGCTCGTATTTATAATGGTCTGCACCGTGATTTCGGTTTTTTCACAAGTCGATGCTCATGAAAACGTTACTATCGTGGATACGATGGGAAACAAGGTTGAAATACCCTGTCCCGTGGAGCGAATAGCCGTTCTAACTCCTACCGCTTCGGAAATTATCATCGCATTGGGATCAGAGGATAGGGTGGTAGGGATTGATCAATATACAAAGTGGAACGATGAATTCTTTCTATCTTTGAGAGATAAGCCCTCGATTGGCTTGCCTCCGATGCCTAACTACGAAAAGATTATAGATCTAAATCCTCAGGTGGTAATTGCCTTTGCTGACCCCCTATTCTGCTATCCAAACCTTGAAAAGAGATTAGAACCCGCCGGAATCAAGGTTGTACGTCTGAATTTTCACGATCCAAAGACATATAGGAGAGAGGTGAATCTATTGGGTCAAATGCTGGGTAAAGAGAAGAGAGCCAAGGAATTTCTCAATTTTTCTCAATCTTGGGTGGATACGATTGAAGAGAGGGTGAAGGACGTACCGTCGGAAGAAAGAGTAAGAATATATTACGAATGGATTGTGCCTTATGCCACTTATTCAGAGGACGCGGGGCCTTCTCACACAACTACTATGGCTGGAGGTGCAAGTATCCTCAGTGAAGAGAAGGTGTCATACTCTCCTTTTTCTTCACACGTAGCTGGATTTTTTTTATTAACGAGCCCGGAGTTGATAGTGGAGAAAAATCCTCAGATGATTATAAAAGATTTAATGCGTCCATCAGATATCATTGGTGGACGTATGGCACCCAAAACTATCGGTTACACCAGCAAACCCGACATAAAGCGGATGGCAAAAGAGAGAGGCAAAATCATTAATCGTTCTGTCTTCAAAGAGATAGACGCGGTGAGAAGAGGGGATGTTTATACTTTTGCCCCCTCTCCAGAATTTGCTATGTCGCCCAGGTGGCCGGTGGCTCTCGGATACATGGCAAAAGTGTTCTATCCGAGTAAATTCAAGGATTTAGATCCTCAGGCATTCCACGCAGAATGGTTGAAGAAGTGGTATGGATTGGAATATAAGGGGGTGTATGTTTATCCATGAGTATGTCTATCCGTGAGATAAAAGGAGAGATAGAGGAGAGATACGCAAAATACACCGCAAGAAAGTTCGTTATCTTATTTGCCCTCATCGCATCTCTAATCGCATTGGCGATTGCGGTCACCCCATTGGGAGCCGCTTCCTTGAGCGTTGGAGATGTATTTCATTCTCTCTTCTATAGAGGATCGAGCCGCGCAGATATAATCATCTGGCAATTGAGGCTACCTAGAATCGCCATGGCAATAATCTGCGGAATGGGGCTTGCTTTATCCGGCGCGGTCGTGCAGGGCGTTCTGCATAATCCTTTAGCAAGCCCATTCACGCTCGGCGTTTCATCAGCCGCATTCTTCGGTGGGATGATTGGCGGAGCCTTCGGTGTTGGTATGGGACTTAACGTCGGATTTGCATTCTTCTTCGGCATGCTCGCCCTATTCTTGATATACGGGATCTCGAAACGTAGGGGGATGACGCCCGAAACCGTGATACTCTGCGGGATCTGTTTGATGTACCTCTTCCTCGCGCTAACATCCGTAGCGGGGATGATGGGAGGAGCAATCGGTATGTCTCAGATCTTATCTGGATTCCTCGTCTCGAGCAGCTGGGATAGCGTACTTACAACATTCGTCTTCCTTATAATTACGTTTCCTCTTTTGATGTGGTGCGCACGGGACCTTAATGCGATGGCACTTGGGGACGATACAGCGACGAGCGTTGGAATAAACGTGAAGAGAACAAGAATGATTTCTATGGTACTTGCTACATTAATAGTTTCAAGTATCGTCTGCTTCACAGGCGTCATCGGATTCGTCTGCCTGATCTCACCTTTTATAGCAAGAATGGTGATGGGAAATGATCATAGGTTCATATTTCCTTGTTCAGCGCTTATAGGTGCTCTCTTACTTCTTGGAACGGATACTCTCGCGAGAACTGCAATGCAACCGATAGAGATACCCGTCGGGATGATCATGACGATCATAGGTGTCCCATTCATCCTTTATCTCGCGGTAAAGAGGAGTGGATATACGTGAAGCTTGAGATAAGTGGCGTCTCGTTCAACTATAATTCGAGACCCATCCTCAAAGACGTGAACATCGAAGTTAAAGAGGGGGAGATCGTGAGTCTCCTTGGACCGAACGGTTCTGGAAAGACGACCCTTCTTAGATGCATAGATGGGATGTTAAAGCCTAAAGGAGGGACAGTTTCCATAGACGGAAAAGATGTAAGGGAGATGAAACAGAACGAGCTTGCAAAGTTGCTAGGTTACGTTCCACAAAGGGCTGTAAACGTCCTTCCCTGTAGTGTATTCGACGCGGTCATGATCGGAAGAAGACCTTATGTGGGTTGGGGTTCAGGGAAAAAAGATAGAGAGGTTGTATTTGAAATTCTTAAATTGATGGGTATAGAGGATATGGCACTAAGATCCTTCGACGGGATCAGCGGGGGAGAGATGCAGAAGGTTTTGATCGCGAAGGCGCTCGCGCAGGAACCGGCGGTATTACTTCTGGATGAACCAACCTCAAATTTAGATTTAAGACACCAATTGGAGGTCTTAAAGATCATCGGAGAGGTCGTAAAAGAAGAGAAGGTGTCTGCATTGATGGCGATGCACGATCTTAATCTGGCTTCCAGGTTCTCTGACAGGATAGTTCTTCTTAAGGAAGGAAAGGTCTACGATGCGGGGGATCCTGGATCGGTGATTACGCAAGAGAGCATAAGATCCGTCTATGGCGTTGAGGCAATCGTTAAAGAGAATGACGGTGGAAGACCTCATATTATACCATTAAGGGCGATTTAGTTGAATAAAGAATAAAAAAAGAGGAGGTGATTTAAATGGATATGCTAAAAATAATGATCGGGCTGATGGGGATGACGATGTTCCCGATGATGAAGGGGATGCTAACCGATATACCGGGGACAATCGAGATGATACTGCCGATATTAAATCCAGAGATATTATGCGGACTTAGCAAATGGTTGTGTCTGCCCGGCGTGTTGATCGACATCATCCGATTCATGGTGGATATGATGATGGGCGCGATGAAATAATTTTATTTTTCTATTTTTTTTTTAAATAGTTTTGCCAGTCCGGTGGGAATCCACGGATTTTTATCGATGAGTTCTCCCATCAAACCCCTGACGGACAACTCCGTGATCCTGATCTTGTTTATCGAGTGAGCAAGTACATCTAGGCCGCCATCGGGTAAATTTATGAAGAACTCCTTCAAGAGATAAGATCGGTTATTTTCCTCTCCGATCGTTGATCTCCATCTTTTCTCATATTTTTTAAGTCCTCCTTCAGAGAAATCTCCCTCTTCGATGCATTCTGCGGCAACTTCTCCCGCATAGATTCCGGATTTTATCGCGTTGGTGATTCCTCCACCCGTTATAGGATCTGTGAACCTGGCTGCATCTCCAACCAACATCATTCCGTTTCCGAAGGTTTTTGTAGGTCTAGACACGGGAATTCCACCATAAATCACCTCTATTATCTTTCCATCTCTATACTTTCTCTTCACGAATTCATTTAAATAATCGAATGGCCTCTTTTCACCAAGCTTACTTCCGAGGATCCCAATCCCAACGTTTGCCCTGTTTTTCCCCTTAGGAAACGCCCACACGTATCCGGCTGGGGCAATATCATTACCAAGATAAATTTCGCAGAGATCTTCCATAGGTATGCCGGAGATCAAGTATTCTGCACCGCTCTCTATATCTTTAGGTTTTAGTGTAGTATTAATGCCTGCCCATCTTCCAACCTTAGACTCCACGCCATCGGCTCCCACAACTATATCCGCTTCGACCTTGAAACGCTCTCCGAGTCTAATTCCTTCAATGCCTTTAACGAAGTTATCTTTTATGATAAGGTCTGTTGCTCTCGTCTTTGTAAAAACATCCGCTCCTGCATCTGCCGCCATGCACGCCAGGTCTCGATCGAATATCTTCCTCTCAAGGACGTATCCAACCGCTCTATTATCCGACATCTCGACGAGCGTTCCGTCCGGAGAGTAGATCCTCACTCCACTCATCTTCGTTGAGATCCACTCATCTTTTATCACAGGGAAAAACTTCTTAAGACTTTTTTTCCCGACACCCTCGGCACATCTGATGGGACTTCCTATCTCCTGCCTCTTCTCGATTAACAGAACGTTCAATCCCTTTTCTGCCGCAGTTTTAGCGGTCATCGAACCTCCGGGGCCGGCACCAACTACGATGACGTCGTATTTATTTTTTAGGCTCATCAGAGACCTCCAATGCACCTATAGGGCAAATTTTCACGCAATTATTGCATTCCACGCAGCTTTCTCCATCTATTTCTATCCACGCCTCTACGAGTTCTATTGCACCCGCGGGGCAGACGGCAACGCAAGCTCCGCAATACCCACATTTATATCTGTTTATGCTTATCATAAGATATCCATCCAAAGATTATCGGAATATTCTTCGTGTTAAATTCAACATATATATTATCCTTTCTTCTCATATATGGAACTGAAATAAAGACCTCGTCTAATGGCTTCTCAGATCAACTATTCTCTTAATTTTTCCCTCAGATATAGGAATCGTCTTCGGTTCGCCTAATTCCACGTACGTTCTCAAGTCTTTTCTTGGATGCTTCTCGATCCTACCATTATATCCATTCCACCTTGGGTGGTCTTCTCTCTATCCAATTTTTATACGTGAATTTTGGATGACCCAATACCAGAGCACCATAAATCCTATTATTTTTCGGTATCGAAAGAATGCTTGGAATTTTACTATCCCGGTGGCTTGCCTCAACCACAAACCCTGCGTAGAAACTTCCCAAACCAAGTCCCCGGCTGACCAAGGAAGCATTATGGAGTGCAAGAGTTGCGTTAACGTCTGAAAGAGGGATGCTCTTTTTTCCATGGAAAACAAGAAGAAGCGGTGCGTTATAAAGAATCTTGTCCTCTCCATTTTTAAATGCATCTACATATCTATCAATTTTCGGAAGGATAGAAAGTGTATCTTCAGCTTTGTTCCTAACAACCAAACGAAATAACGCCATTATCACTGGATTGCGAAGTTGTTTTGCAGTTTTGGCAAGGAAAAGCGACGTCAACGCTACAATCTTTTTAAGTACAGCTTTGTTACTGACCACAACAAATTCGGTACTCTGTGAGTTAGTGCTACTGGGAGCAAAGTGTGCTCCATCAATGATCCTCTCAATCGTCTCTTTTTCAATTGGTTTATCCCTAAATTCCCGAATAGAGCGCATTGTCCTGATCATCTCGAAAACCTGCTCGGATGAGAGATTAAGCTCCTGACGAACAGGGTTTATGCTGCCTTCCGGAAAGCTTTCGTGGATTATTGCTTGCGTGGGGCAAATAGCAGCACAATGGCCACAAGAAATACAAAAATCTTCCGCTATGGCTCCTAAAACTTTAGGGATAGAGTCCTTATCCTTCTGAATAAAAATTCCTGCTGGACAAATCTGGACGCAAGTATAGCATTTATTACACAAATCAGGATTAATCATTATCTTGGGCATATTTTTCCTCGCGTGAAGTCAGTTGAATATTTCTAATATTTGTAACTTTCCCAAAGGATACGTATTCAACCGTTCTTCTTTTTCCAGCAAACCCCTCCTCGCCACGGCGATGCCCAATTTTATGAATTGCATCATCCATATGGCGAAGAAGTTACAGGGGGACACGATCGTGAACTACCCCGCCCTAACGGGCGAGGCTTCCTGTATCATCCCTGCCTTCGGCAGGCAGGCTTAAATTCGGGAAGTCCCTGCCCTACATTCCTCAAATGCTCAAAAATCCTTTGGATTTTTGAAGACCTCTCTTTAGAATGTTTATCGCGGCGTTTTGATCTCTATCCATTACTAATCCACAAAATGGACATTTATGGGTTCTTTGGCTTAAAGGTTTTTTAACAATCCTACCACAATTTGAACATTCTTGACTTGTATTCTTTGGATTAACAAATTCAACTCTCCTACCAGCTTCTTCCGCTTTGTAGGATACAAAATTTGTCAATTGTGACCATGATACATGCAAAAATGTTTCACAGCAAAATGTTTCACAGCAAAATGTTTCACAGCAAAATGTTTCACAGCAAAATGTTTCACAGCAAAATGTTTCACAGCAAAATGTTTCACAGCAAAATGTTTCACAGCAAAATGTTTCACAGCAAAATGTTTCACAACAAAATGTTTCACAGCAAAATGTTTCACAGCAAAATGTTTCACAGCAAAATGTTTCACAGCAAAATGTTTCACAGCAAAATGTTTCACAGCAAAATGTTTCACAGCAAAATGT
>CABGHG010000050.1 GCA_902158735.1 Candidatus Methanolliviera sp. GoM_oil | reverse complement strand
CTTTTCACCGCCGTATTCTCAGGGATCCATATCTTAGTATCTCCCTCCAAAACGATTTTTCCGTCCGCTGATCTCATCTACCGATCTTTGAGGACTTTTATATGATCAGATACCTCTGCCTCTTTTATCTCTTCAGCCATTTTTTATCTCTATTTTTGACTAATTTCTTCGATGGAATTTTTTTTATCAAATGATCGTCAGCTTTAAATTCTCTTATAAATCTTTCTTTCGGCATATACTTAAGATATATGGCACCAAGAAGACCGACGATGCTTCCACCGATCAGATCAAATATTAAGTCTAACATCGTATCATTGATACTGTGTTGGGTCTGCGTGAGAAGAAACGTGTCAGAAGCAAACTCTCCGATCTCCCACAATGCACCCATCGCCATTGTAAATATTATGACAAAGAAGGCGACGAAGTATCTATTCATCTTCACAGATTCTACGTATTGATCCAAGACGACCGCAGAAGTAAAACCTAAGATTGCCACAAGCACGGATGAGATAAGGTGTGCAAATTTGTCGTAAAAAGGATAGAAGAGCAAATACCATCCTCGTATGTTTCCCCCCACGTGGAGATAGAGTGCTAAAACGATCAAAAGGCTTAGTTCCCAGGGTAATGTTATATCAAACCTTCTCTTCAATATTAGAGGGGTTAAGGTCAGGAAAAGAGCGAATGAACTCCATATACCCCAGAGATAATCTAACGTGCAAAAACTGTAGATCGCATATATGAGGATGAGTGCCTGTATAAGATAGGAGAGAGATATCCCTATCTTTTTGCTTAATGGTCTTTTATCAATGGTTCCACTCATTTCATCAATTAATTTTAGATAATCTTACCTGTACTTAAACCATATCGCCATTATCCACTAATTGAGGCTGACTATTAATCGGGTTTCCGAGCAAAATCTCTCGATCTGATCACTTCAATCAAGTTTCAAATCGCTATCTTACTTTGCTACCATGTTCATACATCTTAACATGGATGATCTCTCTTTCACTCAATTATTTTCTGGCATTCTCATAAATCTATATCGCATTAATAGGTTTTCCTATGATCTTTTTTAGATTATCCTTCGCGTGAATTATTATTTTTCTTATATTATGTGCAATAGCCAATAAATTATATTCAACATTCACCTTTTCAAGTCCTCTCAATGCAAACTGAATAAAGCCCCTATTCTTTTGCATATCGCCATGGACGGGTTCAACTGTTGACATACAACTTCTGTAGATATTCTTTCCCTCATCGGTCTCTAATTTTTCCCTCATCTTCTTTATCAATTCATCCTCTGGATAAACAACCATACTCCGATTAAATACTTTCTTTCCATTACATTTTTTCTTCACTTTCTTTATTTTATGCAATGATTTCGAACTTTGCAATCCTTACAATTAACACCCCGATAAAGTCTGTATTCAAGTCCTTTAACATCCTTATGCTGACCAACAAAAACAAGATCTTTTCCTTCAGGACAAATATAAACGCTTGAATACACCGTTCTATCTGGAACATAATATTCTGTATCTTTGTCTTTTTCCATATATTTGTATTTCTCTTTGTCACTATAGCCACAATCTCCAATCGTATTCTTATGAGATCGTCCCGTGATCTTTTTACTCTTCTCTCTCATTGGAGATAACTCTCCATCATTATTACAAATATTTGTTACTTTCACAGCAGTCAAAACTTGATATTTATCGTCAACTGCATTTTGGCAATTAAATTATAATCTGGATTCTTCACACTCCTCTTATCTGTCATTATACGACTATCTGAATTTTGCTAAAATTTTATCTCGTCACCAAGCAAACAGATTTATTGTTCTGTAATCTGGAAAATCGTCGTTGGAAAGATACCTTAAGCCAAGATCGGTTTCATAATTACGATAAAGTGGTCTTCCAGGTGGTCTTCCGCCAAAGTATCCTTTATAGTACCCATATATTAAAATTTTAATCATCTCTTTTGGATGATAAGCAGGTTTCCCACTTCTACATATCTCTCTTCAATTCTTCAATATTAGAGAAATCCAGATATTCAATTATGTCATTCAATATAACGACATCAGAATCTTCTCCAAGTGTTCTTCTATAGTCGATATTAACAAACTTGGTTTGTAATTGATCGTATTGTCTGAACTTCATTCTATTTTCCTATAAGTCGCATACTGTATTATTGTATATATATGTTATGGAAGACTAAAATAGAAGAGTTCAATACACAAAACTACTGTATAGATTTTTTAAAAAAGCAAATAGTCATAGTTGTTGGTCAGCCTCAATTTGGTAATATCTTTTTAATAGGAGCGGCAGGCGGTTTTTTTAACGCTTGGCGGTAACAGGAATTTATCAGGCAATAAATACTGCCGAAATGTGTGCAAATGTGATAATAAACGAGAAATACAACTTTAAAAAAACCTCTAAAAGAACTTCTTAAGAGTGTACGATATAACATAGGGGTGGCGAGACTCACTGATATGCTTTGGGATAGAAAAAACTTTTCAACTAAGATGCGAAGAACGCTGAAAATATTAAAACGCTTGAAAAACTCTCATTACGGGTATCTTGCTTTGAATTGAGGAAATAAGATCTCTGCAAAGTTAATGGATTATTACCCTGAAGCATTTATATTTTTAGAAGGATCAATGTCGACCTTCCCAACTATCATAATTCAACAGAAAATAGAGCGAAAAATATTTGAGAATATCTTCGTTTGATTCTTTCTTTTTTTACCTTTGGATTGAGAAAGAGAGAGGAGAGGAGAGGCAAAAGCGATAGAATCAAAATAAAAAACATGATACTTGCAGAAGGTAAGACGGGCGCTTGATGCTTATGCGATGAGTGTGGAAAGTTATTTCATTTAAAAATCTCCGATTTTTAAGTTCACAAATCGAAGATTTGTGATCATCTTTAAAGATGGTGGTTATACAGAGGAACGTCAGCAACAAGGAAGCCTATATCTTTATTCAACCAATTCTACTCACGATACTGTCAGTTGGTATGGCTCGGACGGCAGTATCGCTATAACAAGGCAGAATTTATAAAGAAATATGATAGGAAAGAGTATATAGGAAAGAGTATATAAGGTTGTGCTCAAAAATTGAAGATTTTTGGCATGCCACAAATCTCCGATTCGTCAGCATGTCGATTGTTATTGTCGTGTATATCTTGGGATACCAACATAACGAGACCAGCAAAACGGCGGAAAAAGACACCCCCACCCCCCAGTAGTCCCTCCATCGCTATTTGATCTTCGACCACTATAGAAAAAATTAAAATAGAATGGAGATACCAGTAATCATAGTCCTACCGAAATATATCAGATCAATCACAGTCCTACCGCAGGTAGGACGCAGGAAGTGAAGAAACCTACAGTTTTCTGATGAAGCTAATAAAAAAAGTATTAAAAGATAATAGAGGGGAGATAAAATTACTCCCACAGAGCCTTGACGATATATGGCATCTGAAATATATGATCGAGAGAAATGATCTGGTCTTTTCACAGACGAAGAGGGATGTGGAAGGAGCAGACGATAAGATAAGACCGGAGAAGCGAGAAAAAAAGAAGATGCGGCTCGGTATCGAAGTAGAAGAGATTAAATTTCATAAATTTTCTAATAGATTAAGGATCAGTGGAAAGATAAGGGAAAGTGCTCAAAGATCTAGGGATAAAATCGATCTTGGATCATATCACACACTCAATATCGAGCCTGGAACCGAGCTGAGTATAATAAAGGGATGGAAGAAGGATCAATTAGATAGGATAAAAGATGCTGTCAATGCCTCAAATCAACCAAAAGTAGTCATTGTAACGATAGAAGAGGGAGAGGCATCGGTGGGCGTTCTTATGCAGTATGGAATCGACGAGTCTTTCAAGATCTCTTTCCCTTCCGGAAAATCGAGCGGAGAAAGTATGAGAAGTGACTTTTTTGCTGAGATATTTGATCAAGTATCCCAGACACTTGAGCAAGATACGAGAATCGTCATCGCCGGGCCTGGATTCACAAAGAACGACCTCTACAAATATATTAAAGGTAAAGATCAAAAGATTGCAGATAGAATTATCCTTGAAGATGTCTCCTCCATAGGGGTATCTGGATTTCAAGAGGTGCTGAGGCGTGGCGTAATCGAAAGGATCGTCAAAGAGAGTAGAATATCAAAAGAGGCTCGATATATAGAGATATTATTAGAGGAGATAGCAAAGAACGGTTTAGCCGTTTATGGATCTATGGAAGTGGAGAAAGCAGATGAATGCGGCGCGATAGAGACACTTCTTATCTTGGATGAGTATGTAAGGGAAAAAAGAGATCTAGAAGATACGGAAAATCAGAGATTTTCCGTCGGCAAATGTTCCATTTGCCATATAGATAGATTTTTAAAGAGTGTAGAGGACAAAGGAGGAAAGATCATAGTTTTTAGCTCGGATTTTGAACCGGGAAAGAGACTCGAAGGTCTTGGGGGAATTTCGGCATTGTTAAGATTTAGGCATTAATGATCTTTCTCTCAAATATTCCGCGTATTCAATTAACTTAGACAATACGCGCGCCGCCTGATCCGGTGTCTCGTAAACCGGAATTCCATTCTCCTCGAGTGTCCTGTTACTTTTCGATCCACTCTGAGTAAAAATACCTATGGCAATCATAGGTTTACCATATTCATTTTTTAACTTGATAAAATCGTTTATAAGCGTTTCTTCTACTCCACTCATCATCTCGACGGCGATCGATTTAAAAAGATCTTGCATTTCATCAGATACCTGAGCACTGACTACATCAAACATTGGAGACCATATTTGGGGCAGGCAAATCACACTGTGGATGTCCTCTTGTTTTAATAATACCTCGAGTGACTTCGTTAAGGCTGAAAGGTCCGTCATGAACCCAGCTGTAACATCTATTGGGTTTCTATGGCTCCAGAAATATGGTAAAAAGGTATTTAATTCGCCTATGGACTCTTTTGTTAGTTTTGGTACCTCCAATCCATGTTTAACGCAAGAATCTGCCGTGAGTACACCTAACCCACCTTGACCACTCACTATACCGACTTTTCTCCCCTTTGGAAGCGGCAAAAGTAAAAATGCCTTTATCAAGTCGATCATTTTCATGTGATTTGAAACACGTGTTATACCTGTTTGTGCACACACAGCATCAAAAATCATATCCTCACCGGATAATGCGCCTGTATGTGATGATGCCGCAGCAGCCCCGATACCTGTTATTCCTCCTTTTAACACAATGAATGGCTTATTCTCCGTTGCTCGTCTTGATGCATCGATAAATCTTCTCCCCTCTCTAACACCCTCTATATATGCTACAATCACTTTTGTCTCAGGGTCGTTTGCATAATATTCGATAAAATCCTCCATACGTAGATCCGCCTCGTTGCCACTGCTGACATATTTATTGAATCCAATACTTTGACCAGAAGCCATTAATGTGGTCAACGTTACCATCGTGGCGCTCTGTGAAACCATCGAAACATTGCCCGCTTTCGGGATTGTAAAATTCATCGTCGCGTACAGTTTCGGGGCGGCACTTCCTATCCCCATACAGTTTGGACCCACAAGCCTCATTTCTCCTTTTCTCGCCTCTTCCACCATCTCTTTCTGCTTTTTTCTGCCCTCTTCGCCGAGTTCACCAAAACCGGCTGATATCACAACTCCAAACTTTATCCCAACCTCGTTACATTCTCTGATGACAAGGAGTACCGTGTCAGCCGGCACACAGATCATCGCCAGATCAATTTTATCGGGAACATCTTTCACGCTGTTGTAAGCTTTTAAACCTAATATTTCGTCCTTATTTGGGTTTATAGGGTATATTTTCCCCTTAAATCCACCTGCAATCGTGCATAAAAGGGTTATCGTGCCTATTTTACCGGGAGACGCCGAAGCACCGATTACCGCAACGCTTTTTGGATTAAATAACAGATCCAAATTTGGAGTATTCATTAATGGTTTCCTCTCTGCTTACTTGATGCCGAAGGACTCCAAAATCACCTTTGAATTCAGCTCCCCAAAGTGATAGACCTCTCCGGATTCTTTCTCATTCACGATGATCTCTGCGGGTGCGAACAATAAAGGGTCAATTTTAAAGAAGTCAAAACCTGCTTCTTTAAAGGTTTTAAAGAAGGGCATTCCGTAATCCCTGGAGGTATTGGAGGGAACTTTTGAGAATATCTCATCAAAGCTATTAACCGTTAGATAGACTGAACCGTAATAGATGTTACAATCGTTCGTGACCCCCATCGCCTCTTTTTTCACCGGAGCTATTGGAGATCTCCCAGCACCGTTCTCTATTTTTTTAACATCGTAACCGAGTTCTTCGAGTTTGTGAAGGGCGCACTCGACGATCCTACCTGAGATCTGTATCGACCCGACGAGGCTTCTGGTCGGAGCTACTAGAGCGTACAGATCAGATACGTCTATATCGCACGCCTTCGCTATATAGCTCATAACATCCTCACCCGGAAGTTTCTCCGATTCCAAGACGATTATACCATACTTGGAGTCGTCTTCGTAGTCTATCTTTTCATACGTCTCCTTTGGTTTCAAAGCCAGCGCTCTCGCAGGACCGGAGCCCATCGCAAAATAATCATCGACTTTTATAGTCCATGCGGCTTTTTGAGACCCCAAACAAGATATCGCAGGATAGTCTGTCGTTACGTTAATGAATGGAAACGCTAAACGTTCTATATCGTTCATCACTACCGTTGTGGTGGCAAGCCCACCCATGCACACCTCTACGAACATCGTTCCAAGCTGGTAGCTCCCTTTGACATTTACGCCACAATCGATAACTGTAGATCCATCTTTTAGCTCATTTACCTCTATATCTAGCTCATCTTGCCAATCGAGCATCGTTTCAACGATCTCTAAAGCCCCTTCATTCACGCTAATCATATAAATCTCCTCTTCAAATCTGTAAACGGTTTCCTACAAAAACCTATTGTTTTATATTGGAAGATAAATCGCCTCAGATGAACGTAATGTTGAACGTTCATTTTGCCAAGCTCTCTTGATACTATCATAACGGAGAGGCGGTTCAGCGTGATTTACAATCGTTGTGCCGATGATGTGATCTTGTACCCTAAAGATTAATATTATATAGAGAAGATCAGAGAGGAGAAGACATGAGAGAAGAAGAGATCAAGCCTGCGTGTGCAAAATGTTCAAAGAATCCATGTTATTCGGATCCAGAGGCGAAGAAACCAAAATTTTGCCCGATGATAAACAAGAAAGAGGTAATAGAAGAAGCGATGAAGAAGTACAAAGGAGAGATATTAAATTTTTATCAGGCATCCGCAAGACAGGAAAGGGATGGATATTTAAGACCGTCCGATGTAATTCATCCAATCAAGTGCAGAGTCGAGGAAATCATGGAATTTGCGGAGAAGATGGAATATAAGAGATTGGGGATTGCATTCTGTATCGGGTTGAAGGAAGAGACATCGATGCTCACAAAAATCCTGGAAAATAATGGATTTGACGTCGTATCCGTCTGTTGCAAGTGCGGCGCATTTGATAAGGAATACATCGGCTTGAAAGACGAAGATAAGATAAAACCAGGGAGGCACGAATCTATGTGTAATCCGGTAATCCAAGCCGCAATATTGAATGACGAGAAGACCGAATTTAATATCGTTCTTGGGCTTTGCGTAGGACACGATTCTTTATTCTTCAAATATAGCGAGGCACCTACGACGGTTCTCGCGGCAAAAGATAGATTATTGGGTCACAATCCCCTTGCCGCCCTCTATAGCCATTACTATTCCAGATTGCTGAAGAAGAAAGATTGAGAATTTTGAATGATCAGATAGCGGCACGTTCCAATAGAATATCCAGATTCTCTTCGCCACTTTTAGGATCAGAATTTTGTTCTCTCACCCATTCTTTTAACTTGGCAATCGCTCGACCTGATTCAATGGTCTCCTTTGCCATATCAAATCCTTCTTCGATATTACTGGCTTTTTCCATCATGTATAAAATGGGTGCCGTATTAAGGCAGACGATATCACACCTTGCTCCCCCCTCTCCGCTCAATGTTCTCAAGAATCGTAAAACTTCTTCTTCTCTATTTAAGGCTGGAAAGAGTTCTTTTTCGTCGGTACGTTCTATCCCCACGTCTTCCGGTGTGATGGTATAAACGATGATCTCTCCTCGCGCAAGTTCTGCGACGATCGTTTTGCCCATAGAGGAGATTTCGTCTATGCCTCTTTTTCCATCCCTGTTAAGGCCGTGAAACACTATTGCTCGTCTGTAGCCAATCATACCCATTATCCGGGCGACAGATTCGACCATATCTTTTGAATAGACGCCTCTCACACCGTATTTCGGGGATGCAGGATTTGCAAGAGAGGCGGCAATATTTAGTGTGGTGCCGAAGCGAATTTGAGATAAAATCCTGGCAAGTTTTGGGTGAACATCAAAACTCGTACCGTTGAAGATGCCGATTCCCGCCCTCTCGATGCTTTTTTTTACAATTTCAAGATCGCATTTGACGTCGATCCCAACCGACTCCAAGATATCGATGGCACCGCACGTGGAACTGATCGCCCTTGCCCCGTGCTTGGCCATGTAGATACCGTTTGCCGCGGCGACAATTGAAGCAGCGGTGCTGATATTAAACGTCTTTATCTCATCCATTCCAGTGCCACAGTTTTCTACAATCGGCGTTACCGATGGCGTAACCTTGACTGTATCAAAATTATAGATAGCTTCAAAACACCCAATAATCTCATTTTTTGTCTCCCCTTTGGATGCCAATGCCGCCAAGAATGCTCCCGATTGTAAATCTGGCTGCTCATTTGATAGCACCTGGCGGAACATCTCCTTCGATTCTTTGCACGTGAGATTATTTTTCTGCATGATGCCGGCAATTTTGCCGCCGAACATTCTCATACTTTCACTACCAAACATCATATACCCCCTTTTTTTTATTAAAATTCTGTTACGACGACTTTCATAGCCTTATGGGCAGTCATCAGTTCAAAACCTCTAATTATCCTATCAAGAGAGATCCGTTCTGTGATCAAATAATTCACATTTATTTTTCTCTTTGATAACAGATTTACAGCTTTTCGATTTTGCTCAGAGGTGCACCCGTACGCTCCGCACACCTGAATCTCCTTGTAATGCAATAGATTATGATCGATGGAGATATTTTTATGCTCATTTGATAGACCTGAGAAGAACACAATTCTTCCGCGTTTTTTGAGCATCCCAATGCCTTGAACAATAACCTCGGGAGAAGAACAGGCGGGAATGACAACATCTGCGCCAGCACCACCGGTCATCTCCTCCACCGCATTGATCACATCCACCTCTCTCGGATCGATGATTTCACATGAATCTACATTTTTTTTAAAGAATGCGATCCTCTCCGGCGAATTTTCGATAAAAATAATCTCCGATGCCCCAAAGAGTTTGGATAATTGGGCGTGTATATGCCCGATCGGTCCCGCTCCGAAGATCACAACAAGATCACCGAGTTTTATTTGACAGCGTTCTTGACCGTTGATACAACAGGCGATCGGTTCTGCGAGGCACGCCTCTTCAAAAGGTAGGTCTTTTGGTATTCTATTTACGCAACCGTTTCTAACAGCATCAGCCGGAACGACCATGTATTTGGTGAATCCGCCATCGTGGTGAAAGCCCATTATCGACATTTTCTCGCACATATTGGAAGCGCCACCGATACAGAAGGAACAACTCCCGCATGGAGATCCAGGTGCTATTTGTACCCGATCCCCCACATCAAATTCATCAATATTATTTCCAACTTCGATGATCGTTCCTGAAACCTCATGGCCGAGCACGCGTGGTAGCCGAAGATCACGCTGACCAGAATAAAACATCTTCACATCCGTTTTACAGATCGCACACGCCCCGATCCTTATCAATAGCTCACCGCTTTTAAGCGAGGGCATGTCTATCTCTCTGATCTCCAAATTTTCTATTCCAGTTAGAACCGCTGCTTTCATATCTTCTCAGAGATCTCCGCTTCTTCAAATGTCTTCATCTCGTTGAGTATCTTAGAAGACGCCTCTATGATACTCATCGCGAGTGCAGCCCCCGTCCCTTCTCCAAGCCTCATATTTAGATCTAATATAGGAGAGAGACCCAGATGATCCAAGATGACCTTATGCCCGATCTCTACCGATCTATGGGATGCAAAGATAAAATTCTTTGATCTTGGTTCTATCTCCCCGGCAATTATCGCAGACGCGCCAGATATGAAACCATCTATAACGACGGGTACGCGATGGCTTGCGGCGGAGAGTATCACGCCAGTTATACCTGCAATCTCAAAGCCGCCCAGTTTTGATAGCAGATCTACTGCATCCTCAAATGGACCATTGATCTCTATCGCCTTATTTATGGCATTTATCTTCTTTCCTAAGGAGATATCGTCGATGCCCGTTCCCCTTCCAGTAACCAATTTAGGATCGCACCCAACAGC
>CABGHG010000049.1 GCA_902158735.1 Candidatus Methanolliviera sp. GoM_oil | reverse complement strand
CAAGGATCTAGGGATAGGATCGCTAACAGCAACTTTGAGGTGAACTCTTTGCATCAAAGAAAGAGACCGAAAGACTCAAAAGAATGGATGGAACTTCCATTTCCTACTGGTGATATAGTTAAACCAGGACATCTATTATGGAGGTTGGGATGAAATTCCTACGACATGCAATTTGCAATTGTTATGGATTTTCTGAACTATCGAGAAATACTTAAGTTACCACAGAAAAGGAAGAATATTGGGTTTCTAAACTATAAAACTCTTTGATGGCACGTAAAGATCAAAAATAGTTTTAAGAAGTGTTCGCAGGGAAGGGAAAAAGTTAAGGAGGATAAAAAGATTAGAACTGGCGAAATCAAGGATAGCTGATTGAAAATGACAGCTCTATTAGGAGTCTTAGGAGGCATCTGTGGTTGTATTATCCCAACTTTGTGTGGTGGGGGGTCGAAAGAGGTTTGATGGGGGTGGCTTACGATACCTGAGATCTTACAGGGGTCGATAGCTAATGTGGTTAAAAAGATTACAGGAAAATAAAAAGAGATAATTTAAGAGGGAAACATTAAAAAGACAGTCCTACCGAAGGTAGGACATGGGAGTGAAGTGCTCAAAAATCGAAGATTTTTGGCATACGCAAATCGAAGATTTGCGACTAAAACCGTTAGGTTTTCAAGATGACCATTGCAATAGGCGGGACGTTCAGTCCCCTTCACAAAGGACACAAGAAGCTTTTAGAGGTTGCATTTGGACTGGGAGAGGTCTGTATAGGACTTACCTCTGACGATCTTGCGAGAGAAGAGAGGAGAAGATTTGTCCTGCCGTATTCCGTTCGAGAAGAGAATATCAGGCAATACGTGAAGAAAAGATTTGATAGGAATGTAAGGATAGTGAAACTCGATGAACCCTTTGGACCGGTCTCCCACGAGGAGGCGTTCGATTATCTTGTGGTCTCCCCTGAGACATATCCGGTGACGAGAAAGATAAATGAAGTTAGGACGAGAAATAATCTAAAAGAGGTAAAGGTAATCGAGGTGAAACACGTCTTGGCAGAAGACGGCAAGTTTATCTCATCAACAAGGATAAAGATGGGCGAAATAGACAAATACGGAAATCAAATGGACCCGACGGGATTTGAACCCGTGGCCTCCGCCTCGCGAAGGCGGCACTCTTCCAACTGAGCTACGAGCCCGCTAAAAATAAAAGAAGGACGAATAGAACTACTTTAAACTCTCCCAAGACCCACTACCTGCACGCTCTCCACGTCATCTATCCTCTCTATGGCATCTTCTACCGCCTCTGTTCCGCCCTCCTCATCACCCACAAAAACCAATGCAAAGAGGGAAACGAGCCCGAAGGCAACTGGTACCTCCTCAAACGTTTTCAATACCGCATTCTTCGGAAGAGCGTTTTTTATAGCGTCTTTCAACTTATCCAAATCCGTTTCCGTGCTCTTGGGCATTATCTTTATCTTAGCAGCAACTTCACCCATTTAAGGTCCCTCGTATCCACAATTTGGACAGATATATCGAATGGCTTGCTTTCTACATTTTACGCATCTTGCAATGGTTTCCCCACAGGTCGGACAGGGGAATCTCGTAAAGCCCGCTTCCACGAGCCTCACGTTGCAAGAAGTACAGTTTTCGATTGCCTTCGTTTTTGTCATTTTATTCTCTTAACCCTTTTGGTTATTGTATATTAAACTTTTGTCAATTACAAAATGAAGAGGAGATCATCCAGCAAGTTGAGAGTCCCATCCACGTAAAATCTTTATCAGATAAAGTCATAAACTTTTACCAGTGAAGAATAAAGAGATGGCACAGATATTCAACCGAATGGCGGATGCCCTCGAATTTAGAGGAGAGAATCCCTTTAAAGTTGGTGCATATAGGAAGGTTGCCAGAATATTGAGCGATTTATCGGAAGATATCGAGATAATAGCAAAAGAAGGGAGATTGTGTGAGGTTCCCGGCATAGGTAAAGCCATCTCGAAGAAGATCGAGGAGTACCTCAAGACAGGCGAGATGAAGAGCTACAAGGATGCTCTCTCTGACATTCCAAACGGATTATTGGATCTGATCGAAATTCAAGGGATTGGGCCAAAGACGCTCGGCTTGATCTATAGTCGGTTGAACGTTGAATCTATGGACGACTTAGAGAACGTGATCAGAGACGGTAGCCTGGCCAGACTGCCGGGTATGGGTGAAAAACGCGTCTCTAATATCCAAAAGAGCATAGAATATTTCAAAAAGAGTGAGGGGAGAATCCTTTTGGGGACAGCGTTGCCCCTGATAGATGAAATTGTTAATGAATTGAAGAAGGCAGGCGTAAAAAAGGTCTCTCCGGCTGGTTCGTTCAGAAGGATGAGGGAGACCGTCGGAGATCTTGACATCCTTGCCACAGGTGAAGATGGCGGTAAGGTGATAAAAATTTTTACCGAATTGCCCATCGTCGAGAGGGTGCTTGCCGCCGGCAAAACGAAAGGATCTGTTCTTATCAAAGGAGGAATACAGATAGATCTGAGGGTCGTAGAGGAATACTCTTATGGCTCGGCTCTGCAATATTTTACAGGATCAAAATCTCATAATATAAGGATGAGGAAGATAGCAATGAAGAAGGGGTTAAAACTCAACGAATACGGCGTTTTTCGGGGAGACAAAAAGATGGCGGGCAAAATAGAAGGAGAGGTCTATGCGACACTCGATCTGCCCTACATCCCGCCTGAGTTGAGGGAAGACGGGGGCGAGATAGAGGCGGCGATCTCCGGGAAATTGCCAAAATTAGTCGAGATGGAGGATATTAAGGGAGATCTACATGTACATTCCAAATATTCCGATGGGACCGCAAGTTTGAAAGAGATCGCTCTCGAATCAAAGAAATTTGGATACGATTACGTTGCGGTATGCGATCACTCAAGATCCGCCAAATACGCCAGAGGCTTGAGTATAGACCTTTTGTCGGAAAGAAACAGAGAAATTGATCGATTAAATGATGAAATAGAAGGGATAACGCTATTGAAGGGAACAGAGGTCGATATTTTAGGAGATGGATCCTTAGATTATCCCGATGATCTCTTGAAAGAGTTGGATCTGGTCGTCGCTGCGATCCATCAAGGATTTGAGAAGAACGTCACGGAGAGGATGCTATCAGCAATGGATGATCCCAACGTGGACGTTATTGCACATCCGACTGGTAGACTCATTTCCAGTCGCGAGGGCTATGAGGTCGATCTCGATAAGATTATTAAGAGAGCAAAAGAGACGAAGACTGCTCTCGAGATAAATGCATACCCCGGCAGACTAGATTTGAACGATATCAACTGTAGGAAGGCCAAAGAGAGAGGAATTAAGCTTTCCATTGGAACGGACGCACATAGCTTAGGAATGATGCGATATATGAATTTGGGCATCGGTGTGGCGAGGAGAGGGTGGCTCGAGAAGGAAGACGTCTTGAATACGTCTCCCTCAGATAAATTGAGAAAGGTGATGAGGTGAATTATTCAATTTCAATCTCCAACGAGGCTAAATTTGATAGAGCTCTTGCCGCACGAGAGATGCTTGGATAGACACACATACCTTCTTTAACAAGTCTTTTTCTAAGCTTTACCTTCTCTATCTCCACATCTATACTTCCCGTTGGATGAAGTATAATTACCAACGGCTTTTTAGGAAATTTGTCTGCCATCATCTTTTTTGTGCCAACGAGCGTCTTAAAGATGGTTTCCAGTTCAGATGGACGAGATTTTACCATCATATCAAAATGGCTTACATGCACGATCAGCATATCCACATTCGGATCACCTGCCACCAACTCGGTGCACTCCCCCAAAAGAGAAAAATTCTGAATCAGGAAATAAGAGAGATCAACTGGATTCTTTACACTCGTTCCCATCGGAGGAACGATCTTACTCAGTTCTTCCATCGTCTTCACTTCCAATTGCGGAACGGATAGCCCATTCATCTCGCAGATATCGGTCGATGTGACGCCCGCACCACCACCTGCTCCAACGATGCCTGCTGCCTTTCCAGAGGGGCGACTTAGATATCTAATCGCGGAGAGTGTATCGGCAAACTCGTCGCGACCACTCACCTCGATGGCACCAGATTGTTTGATCGCAGTACTCCATATCGCGGGGGAACCTGCCAAGGATCCCGTATGCGATGCTACTGCCCTTGTTCCACCCTCCGTCGCCCCTCCTTTCCAAATCACGACAGGTTTCTGCCTTGCAGCATCTTTCAACGTATCAAAAAACCTTCTTCCATCCTTCACACCTTCCACATAGATGCCTATGATCCTCGTCTCCGGATCTTCTGCCAGATAAGCAAGTAGCTCTTCACAATTTACATCACAGGCGTTGCCGTAACTGATGATCTTGCTGAATCTTATCCCCCAACTCTCTGCCTCATAAGCAAATTCTTCCGCGTGCCCCCCACTCTGAGAGATAAATCCAATATCTCCTCTCTCCATTGAAACGCCCGGGAAGAAAGATAATCTTCCACCTGGACAGTATATTCCAATACAATTTGGCCCTATGATCCTAACATTTGCCTTTTTTGCTGCATCAACGAGTTCTTTCTCTCTTTTTATTCCTTCTTTTGTACCACTCTCACTATATTCGGCCGTATATATACTGACAGCCTTAACTCCTTTCTCACCACAATCCTCGATGACCTTTGGTATTCCAGAAGTGGGTATGGAAATGACAGCGTAATCAACATCATCCGGTATCTCTTTAACGCTTGGGTATGCCTCTCTCCCCAATATCTCTTTCTCCTTTAGATTGATAGGATACACGTTAGAACCGGCTTCTATCAACCCGGAAAAAAATATATTGCCAAATTTGGCCGGATTGCTTGAGACGCCAACTACTGCCACGCCCCTTGGATGAAAGATCCTATTGAATTCACTGATATTAGCCATTTATTCTTCCTCTCTCCACCCCCTAAAGATCCCCTATAAAAATATTTTCGATCTTTTGTCTCTTCTAAAAAAGGAGCAAAGATCATGCTTGCCAGCTATGATTGGCAAGAGCAACTCTCAGATTGCAAGAGAACTTGAGTGCAAGAGAAGAGCAGGTAGGAAGGAAGTTCAAATCAGTAAAAATCGATTGAGAAAGACGGACAGGGGGGAAATTTTATCATGAATCACCGATAGGTTAAAATAGAGAAAATTAAAATAAATTGATTAGAGGTGAGAAAAATGCCGAATGGAAAAGGTCGTATGGGTGGCTACGGATTGGGTCCTTCTGGAGAATGTGTCTGTCCAAACTGCGGGCATACCATGTCACACGGGAGGGGATCGCCGTGCAATCAGCTTAAATGCCCAAAGTGTGGAACGATGATGACGAGGGCACGTTGAGATTGGATTAGCTGGATGGAATCTATCGGTGAAAGACTCACGGAGAAAAAATGTTTATGATAGATAAAGAGGGCGTTAGAAAGGATATTAGGGCTATTAAAGAGAAGTTGGCTTCGCCTTCAAAGAAAATGGAATGTATTGCCGATATAGAAAAGACAATAGATATAAAAGAGTCACATATATGGCGAGCTGATGCCGGTTCGTGCATCGGCAATGTCTGTAACATATCATCACAGATAGAGATTGAGATTGGAATTTTGAAGGATGCCGTAGGAGCCATAAAGGAAGGTGATAACAAGAGGGCGGTTGCCTCACTAGAAAATTATGTTGCCTTCATAGAGAAATACTATGATGATGAGCGGCCCGCTTATTGATAGATTTGTGTTAAAAGAGATGAGATGGAACTAAAAGAGTTAGAAGGGCGTATATCGAAGGAGATAATTGATTTTTATATAGAATCCGGTATAAGAGAGCTTTATCCACCCCAAAAAGATGCGATAGAATCAGGAGTATTGGAAGGAGAGAACTTGATCGTCGCCATTCCAACTGCGAGCGGAAAGACGTTGATAGCCGAGTTAACGATGTTAAAATCGTTGGAAAAAGGAGGAAAGGCATTATATATCGTTCCTTTGAGGGCGTTGGCGAGCGAGAAGTATCGGAGATTCAAAGAATTCGAGAAATTTGGAATCAGGGTGGGAATATCGACCGGAGATTACGAATCTAATGATGAACGGCTTGGAGACTACGACATCCTTGTAGCCACATCAGAGAAAGTCGATTCTTTGATTAGAAACGGTGTGGGGTGGATAGAGGAATTGAGCGCGGTGGTGATAGATGAGATACACCTGATCAATTCGGCAGATAGGGGACCTACGTTAGAGATAACAATTTCACGGCTTAGGAGGATGAACCAGAACATCCAGATACTGGGACTTAGCGCAACCATCGGTAATGCACACGAGATAGCTGATTGGCTCGGTGCAAAACTTGTTTTGAGTGATTGGAGGCCTATAGATCTATTTGATGGTATATACCGAAAGGATACCATCTATTTTGATAAAGGGGCTTTTGAAGATAAGAGGGTGATTAATGGAGGGACGAAGGACCCCACCCTTTCATTGGTCGGCGACGCGATCGAGGAAGGAGGGCAATGCCTCGTCTTTGCAAATACACGAAAAAATTCACAGATGTATGCGAAGAAGATATCCAAATTTCTGGGAGATCGCCTAAAGAACGATGGAAGGAGGAAAGAGGCTGCAAAGATAATATCGGAGATAGATGATACAGAGTTCAGTTCATTGCTTGCCCAAACGGTAAGATCTGGTGTCGCCTTCCACCATGCAGGGCTATCCAACGAGCATAGAAGGATGATAGAGGAGAATTTCAAGGATGGGACATTGAGGGTCTTGACCTGTACCCCGACACTCGCGGCGGGGGTAAATCTTCCGGCTAGGCGGGTCATTATAACCAATTATAAGCGATACACATCAAATTATGGACTTCAACCGATACCGGTGCTGGATTACAAGCAGATGTCCGGGAGGGCGGGAAGACCGGGATTGGATCCTTATGGTGAGGCGATAGCAATCTCGAAGAGCGAGCAAGAGCAGGAATATCTCTTTGAAAATTACATAAGGGCGGAACCAGAGAATATGTGGAGTAAACTCGGTACAGAAAACGCTTTAAGGTCCCACGTGCTATCCACAATCGTCGGCTTTGCCAAAAACTTTGAAGAACTCCTCGAATTTTTCTCCACCACATTTTTTGCCCATCAACAAGATCTTTGGAGGATCGAGGATCTGTTGAGGGGTGTCCTGCAATTTTTGGGGGAGAATGATTTTATCTATACGACTGAAGTAGTCGCAAATCGAAGATCTTTGAGCAATTCGGTCGAATTCAAGAGAGCCGAAGAATATTTGAATAAAGAATATGCCCTCTCTCCAACAGATCTTGGAAAACTTGTCTCCAGACTGTACATAGATCCATTATCGGCCTCGATGATGATCGAAGGGCTTGAGAAGACCAAAAATTTTGAAGACGATTTGACGTTTCTCCATATTATCTGTCGGACACCTGATATGAAGACGATCTATCTGAGAAAGGGAGAAGATCTGATATTATCCAATCTTCTTAATTCAAACGAGAAACTGTTTCATCATTTGGACGGTTTAGTGGTCGATGATGAGATATTATCTTCATTGAAGACCGCTCTTCTCTTGAGAGACTGGATAGAGGAGAGGACGGAGAAGGCGATATGTGGGAAGTATAACATTGGGCCTGGAGATCTATACAATAAGGTGGAGGCATCCGAATGGATGATCCGCTCAATGTCTTCGATCGCAGGATACCTCAAGATATCGTATTCTGCCAGAATAAAAGATCTCTCGATGAGGATCAAAGATGGAATAAAAGAAGAGCTTCTGGGTCTCGTGAGTTTAAGTTCTGTGGGGAGAGTAAGGGCGAGGGCCCTATACAACGCAGGATACAGATCTTTAGAGGATTTAAGGAACGCAAAGATCAAAGAATTATCAAATATAAAGGGAATAGATGTAAAGATCGCTTCCTCAATCTTGAAGCAGTTGAATGAAAATGAAGCTTAAGATATTTGGTGGTGCTATCGAGATAAAAGATCCGACGAAGTTCATAGAAGAGGTCAGAGATCTCTCGGAAGATTCTGTGGTTCAGGTGGTAAATGCAGATTTTATAGTGGGAAGAGAACACGTCGAATTTGCGATTAAAAAAGCTTTAGACTCGTTTAAAAGTGGAAAGAACATATCAAGGGATCTATCTATCGAGATAATGCTTTATCTCTCTGGAAAGAGGAATATAGATAAGGCGATGGAGATAGGGGTTAAAAAAGGAAAGAATGACGCTTTATTCATTCTGTATGGGGATAATACAGAGAATCTGGAGAAAGAGATAAAAGATAGATATGTGGTTGAAGAGAAAGACCTCCTAAGATATGATAGATCTAAGAAGGAGAAGATAATGGAATTTTTTGGCATAACTAAGGAGGAGATCGAGGCGGTCGGCGAGGAGAAGATACCGAAACTTGTTATGGAGAGGGGCATCCTTCTAAATATCTTAAAGTGATCGCTCAAAATGAAATGACTTCTCGATCTTATCCATCAATTCTCGCTCGATGAATAATTCAACCTCCTTCAATGTCTCGTGATCTCCTCTAAAGACCAAAATATTTCTCACAACTTTATCCTCGGTTCCAATCGCATAATTGACCTGCACTTCCCTCTCCGCCACATCGACATCAAATTTTTTGACCACATCGACGATTGTGGATTGAGGAACGCCTGGGGGTATGATGAGATCGTATTTTTCTGTCATCTTCATCCCCCGTCTAAATATTGTAGAAGATAAAGTTTTTTATACCAAAATGGGGTGCAAATATCGTGCATATGGATTTCTCCGTGAAATCAAGATTCATCCTTGAATATGTGAGTGATCGCCGTGAACCCGAATGACTACCTCAAGATGCTAAGGATCAGGGACTGGGTAAGGTTCTATCCATTTATTCCACTTATAGGGGCTATTTTAGCCCGCGCTTCACCCATCGTTCTTCTCTCAGTCGGTGTGATATCCTGCTGTGTGATAGCCTATGGCTTCGTCATAAACAACTACTTCGATGTCGAGATCGATAAAAAACATGAGAAAAAAGTCAAATCAAATAAGAATCCCCTTTCCACGGGAAATGCAACAAAAAGAGGTGCATCGATACTCATGGGCATACTGCTCATGATATCGGTCATAATTTCGGGCTTTTTGAGCCTAAACGGCCTCTTATTTACATTGTTGAGCATCTTTCTCCTTACACTTTATTCCATAAAAGATGTAAGACTTAAAGAGAGATTTATATTTGATATAATATGTCATGGGTTGATGTTTGGCTTTTTTCCTTTTTTGGCCGGTTTCACGCTGGCGGGTGGTGCACCGGATACCTTTATACTATCGATCGCAACACTATTTGCAATAATCTGTTGTGAGGCTTTACTCATCCATCAGATAAACGATTATGGAGAAGATCTGGGTAACTCAGATACCACGGTAACTCGAATAGGCATCGAGAGGGGTTCGGTTTTCCTCTTCTCGCTTTTTCTGCTATCCGTTATAAACTTGGAGGCCATCGTCCACTACTTTGATATTGAAACGATACCTCATGTGATAACTCTTATATATCTGGTGTTGTATCCCAATATACTGTTTCGAGGTGTAATTAATAGTGTTATCGGTGATCATTCCGACGCTGAATGAGGAAGAAGTCGTTGGAGAGTGCCTTAAATCCTTAAAAGATCAAAATTTTGATGGGAGATATGAGGTAATTGTCGTGGATGGGAACTCTTCGGATAGAACGAGAGAGATCGCGGAGATCTATGCCGATAAAGTGATCTCTCAGAGAAGCCGGGGGATCGGTGGTGCGAGAAGGGACGGCGTGGAGGCATCGAGGGGCGATCTGTTTGTATTTACCGACGCGGACACGATCTACGATGAAAATTGGTTGAGTATAATATCCGAAAATTTGAGGCGTTATGATGTGAGTACCGGCCCTGTTCTATTTTATGATGAAAACTTCAGATCAGATCTTCTACAATATTGGAGAAAGATATACCTCTTATTCCACCCATTCAATTTCTATTGGTTGATAGGATCGAATATGGCGATCAGAGAGGAGGCTTATCGAAGGATAAACGGACACAGGGACATCTCGATCTTGGAAGACTTCGATATGTCCGTAAAGACGTTTAAAGAGAGGGAGATTCGAAGCAAATATGACAAAAATCAAAGGGTTTACACGTCGGCAAGACGCCTCGATAATCTGTTCAGCTATTTTTTGATATATGTACGTGGTTATTACTACTACCTCACCAAGCATTATGATCACCTGCTGAGCTATCCAAGAGTTGATAAAATGGATTTAAAGACATTGACGATCGCTGAGATAGAAAATCTGAACAGCTTTTTTAAATTGCATTTTCACATCAGTAGAAAGTAAATTTTGGATGTTTCAAAATTCATTCGCGATATATAGCGGCCGCTGCAGATATTTATCAGGGTGGTGGTCATACTTTCTATAATTCAACACGCCGGTTGCTTTTACACCGTGTTGGTGCAAATAATACAAATAATAG
>CABGHG010000048.1 GCA_902158735.1 Candidatus Methanolliviera sp. GoM_oil | reverse complement strand
GCCCCCAATCCTTTGTCATAAGCGCTTAAAAGGATATTTTGGATCGTGATGCCCACATTCATCTCATTTGAATTTGATCCCTCATCAAAAAGGACGATTATCACCACAGGAGCGCCATAAAAAGAAAGGCTGCCCTCCATGATCCAATTTGGATCAACAATCCCTGCTTTTTCGATGAAGGGCAACATCTCGATTATGAATTTACTTGAGCGTTCCGCATATTTTTCGGTCAATCCTTTCCCGCCCGGCGAATATGTAGCCCCACTCTCTCGTAACGCTTCTAATAACTTTTCAACAAGTTCTTGCCGTTTTTCCCCCGTGATCGCCCAAAACTCCCAGGGCTGTAGGTTTGAGGCAGATGGAGCCAGACGAGCAGATTCCAATACCTCCAGCACATCTTCACTTGATACTGGCTTATCGATAAAAGATCGGATTGATTTTTTTTCTTTGATCGCTTCTATCAGATCCATTCATAACCCTCTATTTAAATTTTAGAGATATATTCTCTTAATTTTTCTATCGTTTTATCTCCCTTTGAAGACCCCAACCGTTGCGGAGGGGATAATAAACGATAAAGGTATGGCGTTGGTTGTAAGATCAAATGAAAGAACTTACGCCATACCAAAAACTATTTAAACTCTAATATATATTAATCTATTGGTTGTATGATCAAATGAAGATCAAAAGAGCCTACAAATATAGGATATATCCAAACCGAGAGCAAAAATCTATCTTGGATAAGTGGTTAGAGACTTGTAGAGTTCTATATAATGATTGTTTAACAGAGAGAAGAGATGCTTGGGATGTTTCTCATAAATCAATTAACTATTATGATCAGGCAAACCAACTGAAAGAGATCAAAAACTTTGATGACGATCTAAAAAGAGTTCATTCACAGGTCATCCAAGACGTTTTAAAGAGAATAGACAGATCATTTAAGAACTTCTTTAGACGAGTTAAAAGAAGAGAGAAAGCTGGTTATCCAAGATACAAAGGATCAGATCGGTATGATTCTTTTACGTATCCTCAAGGTGGGTTTAAATTGGAAGATAGAAAGTTAATTCTCTCAAAGATCGGTTCTATCAACATCAAAAAGCATAGAGGTCTGCCCGAAGATGCAGAGATTAAGACTTGCACAATTGAAAGAGATTTAGATCGTTGGTATGCTTGTTTTACGGTTGAGGTTGGGATAGAAAAGCAAAACCCCCAAAAGATAACTTTAGCAAATCCAATAGGTATAGATTTAGGCATTAATCATCTTCTTACCCTTTCAAACGGAGACATAGAAGATAATCCAAGATATTTAGTTAAATCCGAAAAGAGATTAAAGAGGAAGCAAAGAAAGTTAAGCAAAGTCCTCACGACTTCGTCGTGGGATCTCGAAAATCTTCGATTTTCAAAGACTAAGAGAGGATCGGATAATAGAACTAAAAGACGATTTGAATTGTCTAAAACTCATAGAAAGGTTAGAGAGCAAAGAACCGATCTAATACATAAGATAAGTCGAGGATTAGTTAATGCCTTCGATCTGATCGTCTTTGAGGATCTAAAAATTAGAAATATGCTGAAAAACCATCATCTTTCCAAATCTATAAGCGATGCGACGAAATCTTTGATTTCGTGCCGCAAAAATGGAACATTTTTGCATGTTTCATGGTCACAATTGACAAATTTTGTATCTTACAAAGCGGAAGAAGCTGGTAGGAGAGTTGAATTTGTTAATCCAAAGAATACAAGCCAAGAATGTTCAAATTGTGGTAAAATCGTTAAGAAACCTTTAAGCCAAAGGGTTCATAAATGCCCGTTTTGCGGGTTAATAATGGATAGAGATCAAAACGCTGCGATTAACATTCTAAATAAAGGATTAAAACATGTAGGGCAGGAACTGTCCGAATTTAAGCCTGAGGACTTCTCAAAGAGAAGGGTGATACAGGAAGCCCCTATGCTTTAGCATGGGGTAGTTCACCAATTTTATATACCCAGCCGCTTATGTGTTCTATACCTTTTGGATCAATAAAAATAATAAAGTAATCATTCTCTTTTTTTTAACCAAAAAATAAAATCTGGGTAAAATTTGCTAAATTTGTTTGCATTAGGATTATAATTAGGATTATAATAGGAAATGTAGACTTCATCTAAACTTTCGTCCAACTTGCTAAACAACCACCAATCAAATTCATTAAACTTGTTATCATCTTTTGTTAAATAACTTTCCAGATCGTTGATGAACCTTGTCTCACTTTGGGTTTTAATTATATGCTTGATATAATCTACCTTTTCATCAAGAGATAAAATAAGTGGAATATAATAATGGTTGGCAATATATTTAATTCTTTTAATTCTGATTTTCTTATGATCGCTCTCAAAATCCTCTTCTTTTCTTAAACTTTGTATTTTTTCTGTGTATTCTTCAAATGTAATTTTCCCATATTGTTCCTGTAATTCTTTTACCTGAGATGGATAATCTTTCACCCTCTCAATTTTCTTTTGTATCTCGCTAATATATATCTTTCAAATACACTTTAATATTCTTAAAATGCCTTATCTCATCTTTCAATTCTTTTAAACTTTCAAATTCCTCTGGCACAACACTGAGATAATCAAAAATCCTCTGGATAAGAATATCTAAGTTCTTGTAACTTTTTTCACCCGGCTTATAAAAATCTTCTCTTTTACTTATGCTCTTTCTAAGATATTTTATTTTTTCTACTCTCATCTCTTTAAGATTTTCGCTATATTTCATTAAAAGCACCCTATCGTCTGTTAAAAATTGATTAAATCTATCAAGAAGTTCAAAATCTTTCTCTGAGATCCCAAACTTTTTTTGCCCACCACGCATCAAAATGGGTTGATTTGCTCTCTTATAAGCCGGAACCAACAATCTTCGGTTTTGAACGTGGTAGTTTATAAAGAGTGAAAGTTGTGCCTCGCCCTCCCTTCTTCTCTCTTTCTCCAGTTCCTCGACTACAGTAACCAGGGCATTTCTATTTGTTCCAAAAATAAATAATGTTTCTATAGGTAAGACTTTATCTTTAAGTTTAGTAAATATCTCCTCATCTATCTCCTTAGCGTTGTAAATCTGAAGTAATCTCTTTCTTTTGTCCTTTATTGGTTCAATCCTTACCCCTCTTCCAACAGATTGAAGAATAAATTTTTTCGCATTTACGCCCATCCCTATATTGATGAAATTGATCACATTAGGTCTATTCGAGTCCCAACCTTCATAAAAACTACGAGAGCCCATCAGAATATTAATTTCAGATTCCTCTCGGTTTAGATTTTCAAAATAACTTTCATCCTCAAATCTTTCTTGAACTTCATACCCTACAAATTCATTTTTTAGCCAATCGGAAACATCCCCAATTTTTATCAATGCAAAGGGTCTATTAGTTGTCTTTAGCTTAAATGCTAATTCCTTTCTATTGGAAGGTCTTCTTAAAATTTCAATTTCTCCATTAGTTTTCGAGTTATATACATGGTGTAAAACATCCTTTTTGGTTATACTTTTAAAAATTGTTTCATCTATCTTTATTCTTTTGTCTTCAAACATAAATTCAGGTTCTTCTTTCAATTCATCCCAAAGTTCATCTAAAGCTTTCCTAAAAACCTCTTTATCAACATCTCCCTTCCCAATTCTTTCAATTTCTCTAAAAAATAATTTTAAATCTGCATCCTCGGTATTAACAGAATTAACCAGAGTTAAAAGCAATGGCTTATGGTATAAATCTCGCTGGATATTTCTAATTTTCTCATAAAACTTCTTCGCATAAGTTAAAAGAATTAAAGATTTCAAGACTATCTTCTGCTTTTCTTCACCAGTATAATCCTCATTATCTCTAAATGCTCTTATCTCCTGTTTTAGAATAGTAATATGCTTTCCATACCCTGAGTTTATAAAGCTGGAAAGATTAAATTCAAAAACGCAAGTTATAATATCTTTTGGATCTATAAAGGTTGCAGATGAATTAAATAAAAACCCATTTCTTGAAAGAATTGAATAAATATGTTGCCTCTTTGATTCTTCCTTATCTCCTCTGTGTGCTTCATCTAAAAATATATACCACTTCCCATCATTATCATAATTTTTGAAATCAGTAATCTTTTCTTTCTGCTCATCACTCAGATTATCAGAACGGTAGTAAAATATAGGAGTTCCCAATAACATTCTTTGCCTTTTAACCTCAGGATATTCCTTTAATTCTTTTAAAATTATCTTTTCCTCATTTGCACGGTTAAACTCATCCACAAATTTTTTGAATTGCTCTATTAAGTCGTCTCTATGAGTTAAAATTAAAATATCGTTTGGCGGAATTTCTTTTCTTTCAATTAACTTTTGTAAGATTTGAATAAGTTTAATAATAACAAGAGTCTTACCGCTTCCTGTTGCCATCCAGAAACATACACGGTTGATAAAATACTCATAAGGAATTTTTCCATTCTTTTGGGAGTAGTATTCTGTAAGAAGGTTATAGATATTCCTTCTTCTCTTAGTTAACTTAATATCCAAATCTTCCTCTAATCCGTTGATTTTATACCAATTGAAAAAACTGTGTTTTCTCTCTTGATTTACTTCTAATATTTCACCTTCTTTATAATCAACAAAATCCTCGTAATACTTCCACAAAACTTTTACCGCATTTTTTACTGCTTTCTGCTGATAATCCCAGAGTTTCTTGCTCTTTGAAAAATTCTCCAAATCATAAGAATTCCAGTTAGGTGGCAAATCCTCAAACCTTAAATCTTCAATTATATCCTGTAAGAATATTCTTGTCATTTTTACCACCTCCATCCTTCTCTTCTAAATAAGTCAAAAATATTTGTGCATTCAACTCCAAAATATTGACAAACAAAAGGTATTCTTATTCTGTTGCCGTGTAATCTTTCTTCTGTAACAACCATCTTTTTTATTTTTTTGTTGAAGTCAGGAAATGAAGTTTGCTTCTCTTTTTCTAATGCTATCGCAATAATAAAAGGATCTGCTTGTCCATCTTGTGCACCACAATCGATTAAAGCTCCAAAATCCTTAGTGCCAAGAATATTCTTAACCTCTTTGGTTTGTTGAGGCGTAATTTTTTTAAACATACTTTTATTTCTTTTTGCCCATTTGTATATATTATCATCCATCTTTTTTAATTCATCAAGAACCAGTTTGGATGATATAAGTCTGCCCTCTTTTACTATATTTTCCATATTTGACCATAGACTTACAAATATATCATGCGGGTAGTATTCTGGCTTTATTCTGATTAAAGATGATGTGTCAATAACATAAATGTTTCTTGCCATTATAATTATTCCTTTATTTTAGCTAATATTTTATCGTAGTGCTTAGATTTTATTGAGAGATAGTCTAATGCATCCTTATTTGTTATAAAGTTGTTCTCGACATTTGCAGAGACAAGAGAAATTAATTTCTTTCCTTTCTCGCTAATACATCTTCTATCTGGCAGAGATCCTCCTTTTTTCTTCTTTTTTTCTCCAGATTCTTTTTGAAGTTGTTTGTATCTTTCAAGAACTTCTTTGTATTGCGTATGTGTTATGTAATTTAGTTTATGCATATTGTACAGGATCATGTGTTTGCTCACATTGTATCTTTTTGATAAGTAATCCAAGGTCTTTGTTTCAGTAAGATTCTCTTTGTTTTTAGTTTTAGTGAACGCATCTGCTGGCAGCAAAAACGCGGCTGCGAATTCATTGCACCATCTTTCAACCTTATCTGAGTTATTAAAATTTTCAGGCATATCAATTCCTGATTTATTTAAAAGAACATGAGCAAACTCGTGCACAAGGCTAAATATTCTTGCTTCAATCTGATCTTTTGAATTTATAACAATTACTGGAGGAGTATCATCGGCTAATGTAAAACCTCTTGCATCTTCTATGGGCATCGAAGTCTGAAATACAAAGATGTTTCTTTTTTCAATAAGCTCTTTTAATGTATTAAATGCTTCGTAAGAAGTTTTCCACTTTTTTTGAATATCTTCTGTAATCTGGAACATATCCCTGTAGTTTTTTGCGATTTCTTGAGGATTGCTTACTAAATTCACAGGAGAAATATCTGGTTTTAGACCACGGTGTAAATTTTCAGAAAGTTCTTTACTAACCTTCTGAAGTCTTCTTGCTGTCCTGATCGCTAAAATTGTTTTTTTATCAAAAATACCTTCTTTTCCTGGAAGCATTCTATAATCTTTGGGTAGTGGTTTCTCTTCAGGAGGTTTTGGTAAAAAGAAAACTGCAAGAGGCATTTTTAAGTGTTTGGATAGATTTTCTACTTGCTGCAATGTCGGTTGCTTTCTACCTTCAATCCATCCATTAATAGTATTTTCACTAATTCTAATCTTTTTACTCAATTCTTCAATGCTATAGCCTGAACTTTTAATGGCCCATCTAACCACTTTTGGTTCAACATCAATATTGAAAGATTTTTTTACCATTTTTTTATCATCCCACCAGTCAAAGGTTTTCTAATAATTCCATAAGTCCTTTATTATCGTAAAATTTAAAGAAATCGTTGAAATGCTTTTCATTATAGGAATCAAAATCTCTTTTTTCCGTTATTTCCCAAACCCAGAAATTACATTCTAGGGTTTTTTCATCTATAAGTTTATATAGTATAATGAAGAACCTCACATTTACTTTTTGTGCTAACTCAAAAATTGCTATTGAATTTGCTGAGCAGAGATACTTTTTTTGCCTAACGTGAGATTTTTTCACTTCAAGAAAAGCTTTGGAAATAAACCCCCTATTTTTCTCGATTCTATATTCATAGAAATCAATATCGGTAGTGTAACACCTATTACTTAGATATTTTCTATGCCAATTATTAAAGGTTAAATCCCTCACTCCTGTTTTATCTGTTCTTTTACCTGCTAAATCTCGTGTTAATTTATCATCTATCATTGTTTCCTCCTACCACCAAATTAAAGGTTTAACCAGTTTATAATCTAAATTTTCGATATTTATTTTCTCTCCACTTTCAAATTCTACATAGTCTGAAGTAATTTTCCTTACCCGTCTGCCAAGTAAATTTGAAAGAGTTTCAGGGAGGTCTATGTTTTTGTAAAGTCTCTGCAAATCTACCTTCACTTTATTATTCTCATAATCAATCTCTAAAGCTTCAAGAAGTTTTAAATCTTTCATAAACACATATTGATTGTATGGGTCTTCGTAAGGATTTTCAAATAATTCTGAATCTTCATATTTTACCTTTCTTAAAGTGTCTTCGTATTGTTCAAGCTCGTAGTATTTGAAGAAACCACCTGCTTTTTCTTGATTGTATTTCTCTTTTACATCTTTTTCCTTCGATATTCCACTTTTATCATAAGCCAAGACTCTTTTCATTCTTGGCAAAACTACTGTATGGAAATGTTCTCCCATCTCGATGCCAATCCATTTTCTTTTTAATTTATGTGCTACTGCTGTTGTCGTGCCACTGCCGAGAAAGAAGTCCATAACTAAATCTCCTTCATTAGAAGTGGATTCAATTACACGCTTTAAAAGAATTTCGGAGTTTTCGGTCTGGAATTGCCAAGTGGTTGAGTATCCATATATGTCGCTCCAGTTTGAATCTAAAACTTCTTCTTCGCTTTCTTCTACCCAGTATTTTGGAATTGGATTGTTATCTCCACATTCAATACAACCATTCCATAATCCTTCTGTATAATCATGGATATGCCCACAGTTTTTACATACCAAAATCAGTTCTCTTTTTTCACTCATTTGGTCTATCTTTTCCTGTGAATATTTCCAGTGCTTTCCTTTAGGTGGTTTTAATTCTAAACTAAAGAATACTTTGGAAGTTCCCTGCCCAGAGGAATCGCCCATGTGTCTCCAAAATCCCTTTCTTTTCGCTTCCTTTTGTTTAAATGGGTGTATATAACAAAAACTTTCTCCGTTTGAATAAACATATATATTGTCAAGTCCTTCAGGTAATCTTTTAATTTCTTTTTCCATAACATTCTTTTTAAACCTTCTTACACTTATCTCATTCCTAAAATTCTCCTTTCCAAAAATCTCATTCATCAACATTCTAACATACATATTCCCATTGTAATCACATCTCAAAAATATGCTTCCTTTAGGATTTAAAACATCCTTTGCCAACTGCAATCTATTTTCAAGCAATGTTATCCAAGAGGAATCTTTATACTTCACAGAATAAAAATAATCCGCATCCTGCTCTTTGTTGAAAGGTGGATCAATATAAATCGTCTGCACTATTTCTTTAAACTTCGGCAAGATTGTATTCAAAGCTTGATAATTCTCACCCTTTATAAGCCATCCATCTAAAGAATTATCTAAATCATCAAATAATCCTAAAATTTCAATTTCTAAATCTTTAAAATATTTTGTATCAATCGGAAGATATTGATATTTCTTGTTCAAATTGTTGCTCTCTAGAATTTTGCCTTCATCAAAACTATCCTTTATAATTCCTAATTCTTTCCATTCTTTAACCTGCTCATCAAAATTTGGATGTTTTAAAATCTTTCTCACTAAATCAATACTTTTTTCTGAAATTCTATTAAGTGTTATCTCATAATTAGAATTTAAAACAAATTTAGGTTTATTCCATATCTTTACAAGTTCATCTTCAAACTGAGAGATAAAATCAATGATTTTAAAAGCAATATCCTTTAATATTTGCAATTCTCTTATCCTCTTCTCTGCCCATTCGCTCTCGCCTGAAAAAACATACTGATAAAGCCTTATGTTAAATTGTTCTCTTAAAAATTCTTTTGCATTCTTATTTATGAAGTAATCAACTTCGCTCTGTTTCTCAAAAATCCTAAATGCTTTCTCCAATATGTCTTCGCTTATCTTTATTTCTTCTTTCTTTAATGCCTTTAAAATCTCGTTAATCTTTGTTTTTCTTCTTCTCTCTGTATAGGAAACATTAAAAACAATCTTTCTATCTTTTTTCTCTTTAAATTCATAAATTATCTCTCTTTTCTCATTAGCTTTTTTATGTTCAAGTGTAGAAACATCGAAGAAGAATTTAAAACCATCTGTTTCTACTTCCAGATTTTTAAACAATCTATCTGCTTTTACATAATAGAGTGGACAGGTTTTCCAGAACAAGATAACATCTCTGTCATCGGTATAAACCTTCTCATAAATATTCTGATGAATAGGTGTATATCTAAAATAAATTGAGCCGCTCTCTGAAAAATAGCGGTTAAAAAATGTATAAAGTTTATCAAAAAGTTCTTCCCTGAATTCTGGAAATGGTTTTAATGCCTCGCTTATATCCTCTTGAAGTTTAGGAAAAACACCCCTTTCATAATACCTTGATTTAATCCTCATCAAATTGATATAGCCGGATTCTCCTTCTACCTTTGCGCCTATAAAAATGTCCTTCAGTGCATCGTAAAATTTTTTTTCTTTAATCAACATAATTTCAGCGCCTTCTTCACCGCCTCCAAGCTTGCCTCTACCTCAATAGGTCTATCACATACGCTAACAACCTCCTCAGGATCCTTCATCAGATTTCCCGTCGTGATGCAGACGATCCTCTCATCTCTATCTATCTCACCTTTCTCAACCAACTTCTTCAATCCAGCCAAAGACGTGGCAGATGCAGGCTCAACGCCAATACCCTCCAGCCGCGCCAGATCCTTTTGAGCCGCAATTATCTCATCATCCGTTACGGTCTCTGCCACTCCACCAGATTCATAGATCGCCGCAAGCGCCTTTACGGCATTCACAGGATCTCCGATCCTGATCGCCGTGGCGATCGTCTCAGGCTTTTTCTCGGCTACTATATCTCTTTTCCTCTCTCTAAACGCCCTCACAATAGGAGCAGATCCCTCTGCCTGGATACCTGTCATCTTCGGTATCTCATCGATCCAATCGAGTTCTTTTAGCTCTCTAAATCCTTTATATATCGCTGAGATATTTCCAGCGTTTCCCACGGGCAAGATGATCCTATCGGGCGCATTCCATCCAAGCTCGTCTGCGACCTCATAACCGATCGTCTTCTGCCCTTCCAACCGATATGGATTTATCGAATTCAAGAGATAAAATTTCTCCTCATCGCACAATCTTCGAACAATCTCGAGGGCATTGTCAAAGTTTCCCTTGATCTCGATAACTTTTGCACCGTGCATCAGTGCCTGTGCAACCTTTCCAAGCGCCACCTTTCCACCCGGAAGCAGGACAACGACGGGAATTCCCGCTTTGGCTCCATAGATAGCTAAAGAAGCCGACGTGTTTCCCGTGGAAGCGCAGGCAACCGTCTTCATCCCAAGTTCCAATGACTTCGTAACGCCAACGGTCATGCCCCTATCCTTGAAAGAACCCGTAGGATTTAGTCCTTCATGTTTCACATACAGATCTTTTACCCCCATCTTCTCCCCGAGTCTTTTGCATCTGTAAAGAGGTGTTCCCCCCTCTTTAATCGTGATTGGATCCCTCTCTATTGGTATGAGCTTCTTATATTTCCAGACGCTCAAGGGGACGCCTTCGTATTCTCTCTTATCTATCTCCAATGAGGAGAT
>CABGHG010000047.1 GCA_902158735.1 Candidatus Methanolliviera sp. GoM_oil | reverse complement strand
GAGAGGACGCGATCAGGTATTCTTTTAAACATCACTACGAAGGGAATAAATTTTATCATAATTATTGTAAGAAGGCGGGCGTTAAGCCGGATGATATAAAGACGGAAGAAGATTTTAATAAAATTCCATTGATTCCGGATACGTTCTTTAAGAGTTATCCTGATATAGAAGAAGATGGAGGAAAGGGATTTTTGGAGTGGCTTGAGAATATTTATACCGGGGAGTTTCCAAAGATTGAGTTAAAGAAGAGAAAGCCGAGCTATGATGATGTGATTGAAGAATTGGCAAAGAAGAATATCTGTATGACATATAGTACAGGCACAAGTGGTAAGTTTAGTTTTACACCGAGAGATTGGGTAACGTATTCCCGAACGGAACTCGCAGGAGCATTTATGATAAAATTCTTTTGCCAATATACCGATATGTCAACGATGGAGCCGTTTCCGCCTAAAGACTGTGGTATCGCTGTGACTGTTCCGAATCCATTAAAGCTAAATCTTTTTCTAGGAAAGATATTTGAAGGAATAATCAAGGATTTGTATTCTGATTCCAAAATCACATATCTTGTCGATAGAACGATAACTATGGAGCTATTTAAGGTCATGCTCGGAAGAACAAAAGGAATTAAAAGTTCTATAATTCGGGGAATGATGTCTTTCTCCCAGAAAAAACTTATGTCGGGTCTTATTAAGCACTTGGAGAAGTGGGAAGAAGAGAAGAAGAAGGTCATGGTTGTCGGAACGCCCATAATAATCGATCAACTCATGTCTCGGATGGAAAAAGAAGGGATAAGATTTCATTTTGAGGACGGCCTCAGCGGCTATGGCGGCGGATGGAAAACCTTAACAGGAGAAATAATATCTCCAAAGGAATTTAGAGAAAAAATAAAGGAATATTTTGGCATTCCCGAAGAGAATTGTAGAGATATATACGGGATGAGCGAAGGAATTATGTTTAACACCGATTGCGAGTTCCATTATAAACACATACCTTACTTCTCCCAACCTTACATCTTAGATGAAGAGATGAATCCTTTATCTTATGGAGAATATGGAACATTCGCATTTTTAGACCCGTTGGCAAATTCATATCCCGGTTTTATAATAACAGGAGACAGAGTTAAGTTATTGGAACATTGTCCAGAATGCGATAGACCTGGTCCCGTATTGGCTCCTGAGATCTCCAGAATGGAAAGTGCCGAACCGAAGGGATGCGCAGAAGTAACGGCAAAATTGTTGGAGGAGATGGAAGAATAAATGGGTGAGGTGGTGTTCGTGCAGGATATCTTCTTCATTTAAAATCATACACGAGAGCCGCATATCTCCCCACAGTTTTTACATCTTTGTATCTTCTGATGAAATCTTCTAAGGGTTGCATGGAGAGATTATCCGTTTGAGCAACACACGCGGTCATCTCTTCATATCCGTCTTTCCTCATCAGGTAAATAAAATAATTTAGAATATCTTCCATCTTTATATCTTCACTCACCCCTTTTGCTGGTCCGATCCCGCGTTCCTGGCATACCTTCAAATAGCTCGAAAGATAGCTCGGAGGGGGAGAGTATGTCGGGAATGTGAGCTTTATCCCAAGCTCTCGACACACCTTTACTCGACGAATGGCAAATGGAACTTTGAGAGAAGAATATAATGTAGGTGATACGCTCCTCTTCTCGTTGATGACATTTAAAGGTAGCATCGCCCGGTTGAAATCTGGAAGATAGCCCATGAAGAAGACCACATCTCCATTTTTATCGATGCCGACGAAAGTTCTCACCTTGAGGAAGCGCATAACCATAGAACTGATAAAGAGAGCAAAACGCGATGTTTTCTCACTTCTTGCAGGAATGGTATCCATATAGGGGTTCGCATTCGTCTCAGATAAGAGATTGTCGAACGCCATCTTCTCTTTTGTATCTCTCGCCTTAAGCGGTCTTATCTTTATTCCAAGACGATCAAGTGCTTCCTCAAATTTTTTTGCCTTATCTTTTGAAATTTTAGGAAGTTTGGCGTTGAAAAGTCTCCATTCTCTCGTCTTTGAGAACCCGTTTCTCTCGAATAGATCCACGTACCACGGCGGATTGTGCGGACAGCCGAAAGGTGGAATCTCCTCATACCCCTCCGTTTGCAGCGCCAGAAGTAAGCCTCCCTTGACCATCACCTCTTCGACGCCTTTTTCTTTCAATACGGATAGGCATCGCTCTATGAGTGGATCCACGAAATCTTTCTGATCTTCGCGCACCATGAACTCCTCTATGAAACCTACGTTCCCAAAATTCTTATCCAATGTTGCAGAAGCCCTTCCGACGTGATCTCCATCAACAGATAATACGAAGAACTCCTTCTCTACATCTTTTCCAGAAGACTGAGGGTTGAAGAACGTAAAGAAGTAGTGTGAATCGCATCCAGCGACGTTCTTCTCGACCTCCCTCCATATCCTTCTGTCCTCCCCTCTTAATGAAGGTCCAAGAGATATGACTTCTCCGCTCATCACTCGAAAGCTTTTCTCTTCTTATTTATACGTTATGTTCTTTCGGGTGATCAAGCATCTTCATTCTCCCAAAAAGGAAAATTTATAAATAAAATGTCTATTTAAGATCGGGTGGTTAAAATGGAAATGGCAAGAGATATGTTGAGAGAAGACGCAATCAGGTATTCTTTTAAACATCACTGCGAAGGGAATAAATTTTATCATAATTATTGTAAGGATAGGGGGATGTATAGATGAAGAGGGAGAGAGAAATAATATTTTTAGTAGAAGAGTCTGCAGAAGGCGGATATAATGCGAGGGCTTTAGAGTATTCTATATATACTGAAGCTGAGGATTTAGAAAAATTGAGAGATGCGGTTAAAGATGCAGTAAAATGCCACTTTGGAGAGGAAGATCTCTCTTACATTATTAGATTACATATAGTAAAGGATGAAGTAATATTAGTATGAAGATTCCAAGAGATGATTGAGGAAAAATATTTATATTAAAAACTGCTGAGGGAATAGGTGAATAAAAATGGCAGAAGATTTGCTTAGAGAAAGATTGTCGAAATTTATCCCGCCAAAAGAAGAATGGACGCCCGTAGATGAGGCGTTGTATGGCGTAGAAGATATATACAACGTTCCTGAGGAGAAAGCGAAGAAGTTGAGAGAGGACGCGATCAGGTATTCTTTTAAACATCACTACGAAGGGAATAAATTTTATCATAATTATTGTAAGAAGGCGGGCGTTAAGCCGGATGATATAAAGACGGAAGAAGATTTTAATAAAATTCCTTTGGTTCCGGATACGTTCTTTAAGAGTTATCCTGATATAGAAGAAGATGGAGGAAAAAATTTTTTAAAGTGGCTTGAGAAGATCTATACAGGTGAGTTGCCGAAGATTGCTATAGAAAAGAACACAACTATTAGCAAAATGCAATCAAAGCTCAACAAAAAAGGTATAAAACTCTGCCACACGAGTGGGACATCTAAGAAAATTAGCATTCTTCCACATACAAATGAAAGTATAGGTCATTATGTACATACATATACTTGTGCGTTAAGCGAGATGTTGAGTTATAAGGATAAAATAAAGATGATATGCTTCTCTTCAAGAATGCCTATGGATATTGCTATTGGCAATGTCTTTAAAATGGCAGAGAATACTGGGGTGTGGAATATGTTATATCTGCTGGAGAATCTTGGCATAGATTTATCAATTATGAAGAAGAGAACGGATGAAAAAAAGAAGAAAATGCTGGAAAGCTCTCTGAAAAAGCTTGAAAAGATGGGAGAAGATGAGGACTATTTATTCTTTTTGCCTCCTCCTTTTTTACCCCCTATTTTAAAAATAATGGATGTTCATGGGTTAAAATTTAACTTTAGGAATGCTAATGCCCTCACGGGAGGTGGAGGATGGATAATGACCCAAGAATCTTATAGAGATGCATTATTTGAATATTTTGGAATATCTCAGGATAGGCATATAGATTTATATACTACCACAGAATTGGATGTGTGTGTATCTCAATGCAAGGGGCACTATTATCACCTCCCTCCCTCTGTTCTCTATCCTTTTGTTCTTGACGAGGAGATGAATCCTTTACCTTGTGGAGAATACGGTCGTTTTTCATTCTTGGATTCTCTCGCAAATTCATATCCCGGTTTTATAATTACCGGAGATAGAGTAAAATTATTGGAGCATTGCCCGGAATGTGATAGACCCGGTCCCGTATTGGCACCAGAGATTTCAAGGGTGCCCGGAGTCGAATCAAGAGGATGTGCTGAAGTGATGGCGAAGGTCCTGGAAGAGATGAGAGAATAAGAGAAGAGGGCTTGAAGTTTCAAAGGAAAGTGGGATGAAAGTTGATGAGAATGATCATCACCTTACAAAAAATTAGAGAAAAAAAGGAGACGCGAAGAAAGGCACTTGAGAAAGAAATTGAAAAGTAGAGTGCAGAAAAAGCATTGAAGGCATTTATGTTTAAACTTGCGTTGGACGTTCGTGTAAAACGTCTCCTCTAAAATTATACACGAGAGCCGCGTATCTTCCCACAGTTTTTACACCCCCGTATCTTTTGATGAAATCTTCTAAGGGTTGCATGGAGAGATTATCCATCTGAATACCTGCGGTTATCTCCTCGTATCCGTCTCTCTTCATCAGGTAGAGGAGATAATTTAGAAGATCCTCCATCTTCATCTCTCCGCTTACCTCTTCCGCCGATCCGATCCCGATATCTCGGCATACCTTCGAGTAGCCCGAAAGATAGCCCGGAGTAGATTGTGTTGGGACCTTTAATCCTATCCCAAGCTCTCTGCACGCCTTCACCCGACGAATGGCAAATGGAACTTTTAGAAGAGAGTATAACCTGGACAATACGCTTCCCTTCTTCTGAAGATCTAAAGACCTCTTCCATACGGCATTTAAAGGTACCATCGTACGGTTGAAATCTGGAAGATAGCCCATGAATAAGACCATCTCCCCATCTCTATCGATGCCGACGAAGGTCTTCATCTTGCAGAAACGCATGATTATGGAACCGATGAAGAGACTAAAGCGCGATAGTTTTTCACTTCTCATAGGATTGATCTCCATGTATGGCTCCGCATTCGTCTCGTATCTAAGATTGTTAAACGCCATAACATCTTTTGGATCCCTCATCCTAAGTGGTCTCAACTTTATTCCCAGATGATCGAGCGCATCGTCTTCTGGAACTTCAGGAAGTTTGAGATTGAAAAATGTCCACTCTCTCGCCTTTAAAAATCCGTTTCTCTCGAATAGATCCACGTACCAGGGAGGGTTGTGTGGACAGCCGTACGGTGGAACCTCTCCATATCCTTCTATCTGTAATGCAGGGAGTAAACTTCCTTTAACCATCACCTCTTTAACGCCCTTATCCTTCAACGTAGAGAGGCACCGCTCTATGAGTGGATCCACGCAATCTTTCTGATCTTCGCGCACCATAAAGTCCTCTATGAATCCGACGTTCCAAAAATTTTTATTAAAAGCCGCAGAAGCCCTTCCGACGTGATCTCCATCGACTAAGAGCACGAAGAACTCCTTCTCGACATCTTTCCCAGAAGATTGAGGGTTGAGATTGAACGTGAAGAAGTAGTTTGGATCGCATCTAGCGACGTTCTTCTCGACCCCCCTCCATATTCTTCCATTCTCTCCTCTTAAGGAAGTTCCAAGAGATATTACTTCTCCACTCATCGGGTGGAGATCTCTCTCTTCTTATTTATACGTTATGTTCTCTTCGGGCGCTCAAGCATCTTCGTTCTCCCAAAAAGGAAAATTTATAAATAAGATCTCTATAATAGATTTTATCATGCGTATTGCAAAGAGATGGGCGTTAAACCGGATGATATAAAGACGGAGGAGGATTTTGGGAAGATTCCTTTGATTAACCATTTTTCTTTGGTATAAGGGAGATAAGAGGGTGTAAATAAGGAAATGAACGAACCTTTAAAGGAGATAATCGAAAGAATAAAGGAAGAAGCCCATCCAGATAGAATTATTCTTTTTGGGTCAAGAGCGAAGGACAAGGCAAGAAAAAGTAGTGATTATGATATATGTGTATTAGTAAAAAGGGGAGTAAATCTAAAAGATCTGGAGAAGAGGTTGTATCTAAAGTTGTTTGGAACTAAAGTTGCAGTCGATATTATCACCGAATTCGTTGATAGATTTGAAGAAAACAAAAATAACCGCTATTTAATTTATCATGAAATAGCAAAAGATGCAATAATTGTTTATGAGTAATGAAGAGATAGTAAAGGAGTGGTTGCGTAGAGCAAGGAGTAATCTAGAGCGAGCAAGGGCAGGCAAAACATCAGAGTATGTGTTATATGAGGATTTGTGCTTCGATGCCCAGCAATGCGCTGAGAAATCCATAAAGGCATTGCTTATATTCTTCAATGAAGAATTCTCATGGACTCATTCCATTGAAGAGCTCTTAGGGATCGTTTCTAATGCTGGAATTGAGATTCCTGAAGAGACAAGAAAAGCGGTAATACTTACACGTTACGCAGTTCATACGAGATACCCGGGGCTTGGCTCCGGCAGTTGATATATATGATTAGGGAGAAATTGGCAAAATTCATCCCACCAAAAGAAGAATGGACGCCCGTCGATGAGGCGTTGTACGGTGTCGAAGATATCTACAACGTTCCAGATGATACGGCGAAGAAGTTGAGAGAAGATGCGATCAGGTATTCGTTTAGGCATCGGTAGGAAGTTATAAATGATAAAAAATCATACTTGATATCATGAAGAGAATAACAGCAATCGTTCAGGGGGATGTTCAAAGTGTTGGTTATAGAGATAGAGTTCTAAAGATTGCCAGAAAATTTAACATAAGAGGATTCGTAGAAAACCTAAAACCTTATGATGTAAAGATAATAGCAGAGGGCAAAGAAGATTCTTTAAATAAATTTTTAGAAGAGATAAAGATAAAAAGATATCCAATTATGGTTGAAGATATAAATGTTAAATGGGAAGAGCCGAGAGATGAATTTGAATATTTTGAAATTAAAAGGGGGGATTGGAAAGATGAATTAGGAGAAAGAATGGATATGGCTGGAACATTTTTATATAGAAGTGTTGAAATAGGGGAAGAAAATTTATCTATTGGAAAGGAAAATTTATCTATTGGAAAGGAAAATCTAAGTGTTGCAAAAGAAAATTTATCTATTGGAAAGGAAAATCTATCTGTTGCAAAAGAAAATTTATCTATTGGAAAGGAAAATCTAAGTGTTGCAAAGTCAATAAAGGAGGATACCAAATCAATTCCATCTATAAAAGAAGATACAACAGTTATAAAGGGTTCTTTAAAGAGTTTAGAAGAAATTTATAAAGAAACAATAGAGCTCCATCACAAGTATGACAAGTTAGAGAAAGATGTTGAACTTATAAAAGATAAGCTATCAATCCCATAATTTCATCAGAAGATTTTATATAAAATAAAAAACTGCTAAGGGAATAGTGATTAAAAATGGCAAAGGATTTGTTGAGGGAGAGGTTGGCGAAGTATATACCGCCAAAAGATCAGTGGACGCCTGTAGATGAGGCGTTGTATGGTGTTGAAGATATTTATAACGTTCCAGATGATAAAGCGAAGAAGTTGAGGGAGGACGCGATCAGGTATTCGTTTAGGCATCACTATGAAGGAAATAAATTTTATCATGAGTATTGTAAGGGTAGAAGCGTTGGGCCGGATGATATAAAAAGTGAGGCGGATTTTAAGAAGATTCCATTGGTTACGTCCACCTTTTTTAAAGATCATCCAGACAAGGGCATGGATTTTGTAAAATGGTTACAAACAATTTATACCGGCGAGCTACCAATATTAAATTTAAAAAGAGATGAATCATTCAGCGAAATTTTTAGAGCATTGTATAGAGAAGGCATTACTATTACAACAAGTAGTGGAACAACTGGTCAGAAGAAACTAATTCTTCCAAGAGATAAACTAACTTATTCAAGATTTGCTTATAGTGGAGGAAATATGTTTTTAACGATAGGTTGTTCTGGAGACATGACTATGATATACGGAATTCCGAAGGTGCCAGAAGATTTTGTTGGTATGAGTTTTTTTTAAATAGTATTGCATCTATTTTTAATGATGTAAGATGGGCAACAGAAGAGCCCTTATCTTCAGGTGTAGCATTTAAAAAAGGAGACATGAAAAAATTTGAAGGTATTATAATAAATAATCTTAAGAATTTGCAAGAGATGGAGAATAACAATATAAGAATCTGTTTTGCAGGTGTTCCAGCAGTTATCCTTCCACTTGTGTCTTATATGAAAAAGAAGAACAAAAAATTCAATTTTAGTAATGGCATATATTGGACGGGAGGCGGGGGTTGGAAAACTCTTGATGGTAGGGAAATAAATAAAAATGATTTCCTAAAAACAATATATGAACATTTTGGAATTAAGAAAGAGAGCTGGAGAGAAGCCTATATGGCAGCAGAAAGTAACTTGTGGGCAGTCAATTGTGAAGGTCATTATTTTCATGTTCCTTCCCCTATGTATCCGTTCGTATTAGATGATGAAATGGAACCTTTGCTTTATGGAAGTGAAGGAAGATTTGCATTTTTAGATCCATCAGCAAATTCATATCCCGGATTTATCGTTACAGAGGACAAAGTTAAGTTATTAGATTATTGCCCATCTTGTGACAGACCCGGTCCCGTATTAGCTCCTGAAATAACAAGAATGCCCGGAGCCGAAGTGAGGGGATGCGCCGCGGCGATGGCAAAAGTGATATCGGAGATGGAAGAATAAAAATATGAAAATAACTGAGCAGTTAGGGCTAATGAAGGCGATGGGTGGAAGAACAATCCCCCTCATATCCAAGATCTTCTTTTTTAGATTAATCCATCCAAAGATATTTGATCAGTGGAAGGAAGCTCCAGAGGATTATGACCCGAAGCCGAACTACGAGATACCCAAATATGAGGAATGGATGAAGATACCAGATTTCGATAAAGATGAATTGTATCTCCGTCCAACCCTGGGCTGTGAGTGCGAAGCTCCTGAAATCGTTGCCTTAGCATATAAATTAGGCGTGGACAAATTATTGGCAAAGGAACGAAGCTCGTCAGATCTTGCACAGCGACAGCTTGAGTGGAAATATGCAGAAAATGCTTTAAAATGGGTTAAAAATAACATAAAATTCAATATAGGTGGAGGAACCGCCACAGAAACGTTGAGGGAGGGAATGGGCGTATGCATCCAACAGATGACTCTATTTATCACACTATGTAGGATTGGAGGATTGAAGGCAAGGTATAAGGTAATGGTCTCGTCAGAGTTGGATCCAAGAATGCAAGAGCTCGGTATGGGAATAAGTAAGGAGATGGGAGTCGATCAAATCTTTGGAGATTTTTTATATAAAGTCTTAAATGCGTTTCCTGGCCATATATTGGCGGAGGTTTATATCGATGGCAGATGGGTAAATGCAGATCCGACATTCTCGGATGAATTAGAGGTCGGACTGGGGTATGAAATTTCAAAGCTCGGATATGAACCAGAATGGGCATCGGAAACAGGGAAAGTCTATTATTTGGAAGATTCTCCGAGGATGGGAAGACCCCTATTGAAGTGGGGTAAATCGTTTCGCGGACTCCAATATATGATCGATAAAGGTTTTGAACCTTATGCGGAGAAGGGAAGGGAGATATTAAAACTCGGCGAAGAGAGCTATGAAGAGAAGATGAAAAAAGGATATGAAGGATTGAGTAAAGAATTGAGCGATATTATGAAGCGCGTATGACGAAGGGAGCATTGAACACGACTAAAAGAAGTATAAAAGAGATAATCTCAAAGATAGCAGAGAAGGAATTGGAAGAGAGACGAGAGATAAAAGACTTCTTTATTCAAGAGGTATTTGAGAAGGATGAAGTATTGTATGGATGATTATGCGAAGCCATGCCGCGGAATGGTTTGAAAGAGGAGAACACGATATTGAGGCAGCTCAGCTTCTCTGCGAGGAAAGAGGTTTTACCGATACGATCGCATATATCATTCAGCAAGCGATCGAGAAATACTTGAAGGGTTTTTTGATATATAATGGAATAAAACCCAAGAGAACGCATGATTTGAGTATCCTCCTCAATGAAGCCGTTAAATTTGAAGATACTTTAGAGGAGTTCATAGATTTTTGTGATAAAGCAACCAAGTATTATATAGAAAATCGTTATCCCCCAGGCCCCCCTATCGAGTATAGGTTTGAAGAGATAAAGAAATCTCTCGATAATGCGTGGAGACTTATAAGAAAGATTCGAGAAAAAACGGGTATTCAGTAGTTTTAAGCAAAGCTCCCGATTTTTCTTCATAGAAAGATAGAGAGAACTGAGCAAGGGGAGAGGGAGTTGACAAGACCTTTGGAGATCTTTTATATAAAATCTTAAACGCGTTTCCCGGGCATATCTTGGCGGAGCTTTATATCGATTATAGATTGGGTAAATGCGGACCCAACATTCTTGGATGAACTGGAGGCTTGACTGGGATACAAAATTTCAAAACTCGGATATGAACTAGAATATATGATCGGTAAGGGTTTTGAATCATATACAGAGAAGGGAAGGGAGATATTAAAACTCGGCGAAGAAAGCTATGAAA
>CABGHG010000046.1 GCA_902158735.1 Candidatus Methanolliviera sp. GoM_oil | reverse complement strand
CCCCATTATTATCGCGTCTATCAGGTATGATACAAATCTCTTACCGACGCCCGCCTTCTCAATGATTCCTTCCTCAACGATATCATCCATATCTTTTCCCTTCTTCATGGAAAATTATTTTAGATGGTATATAAAAGTTTTGATAGTCTTTCCAGTCTAAACGACTCATTAAATTATTTGAAAAGATAAACGTGGGGGTAAATCACAGAGAATTCTCAAATTCGATCAATCCAATCTCTGGAGGCATAGCGCTTGGCCTTTTCCTCTGCCAGCAATCTCTCATCGTTCTTAACTTCGCTCTCGACCAGATCTGCATCAAAAACCTCACTGAAGCCATTTTTCAATGCCTGGCGTACCTCATCGGACGTCAGATCTAACCCGGTTACCCTCTCTTTAACATCGGAGATCATCTTATCACGCATCTTCTCGTCTGGGACATTAAGTATGGAAAACATCGTCTCCACATCCACGTCCAGAAGTATGGTGCCGTGCTGGAGTAGTCTTCCCATCTTCCTTGTCTGAGCGTTCCCAGAAAACTTCTTGCCGTTTAGAACCAGATCGTTGAGTGGTGCAAATTCTCCCTCAATTCCAAACGTCTTCAATCCTTCAAGTATGGCACCGCATATCAATTTATACGATTCAAGTACATCCTGGGGGTAATCCATCATTATAAAGGAATAGGTTACCTCTTTATCGTGAAAAACTGCCCCACCACCGGTTATCCTTCTTATGACATCTATGCCCAAAGATCTACAACGCTCAAGATCCACCTCATCGTGGAGGCTTTGAAAGTATCCGATCGATATAGCTGGAGGTTTCCATGAATAGAGTCTCAACGTGGATGTGGGGGTAAGCTCCATTAATGCCTCATCCAAAGCCATGTTCCAGAACGCATCATTACTTCCATCCTCTATTAAGCGAATCTCCCTCAAACGACCGCCCCCATGATCGCATCGGTTAGAGACCTCTCATCGAAACCAAAGACTTGAGCGGTCTTCATGAATTCTTTTATCTTATCTTCTAATGCATTTTTATCGACGGGAAGACCGATCAGAGAGCTTTCCAGTCCTTCTAAACTCTCTTCGGGATGGACGAAGAAATCGCCTGTTATCCTTACATCTTTTATGTAATTGCCATACTCGACAAAAATTCTGATTAATTTTCCTGCCTTATAGACGTTACTCCCCCTCCACGTTCTTGCCTGCCCAATCGCTTTTTTGTAATCCTCATCGTTTACAATATCCGGAAAGTTGTAGGGATCGCCCGGATTGCTATCATAATATCCTCTGTCGCAAGACTCGCACCCGGAGGTTAAGAATGCTTCTCTCTCAACATCCTTAAAATTGATCAATTCGTCTCGAGAATTGAAACTAAACTCCCTTTGTATATTGTTCTCTATAAGATACCTCGCGATCTGCATTCTTCTGTACGCGTTCATCGACGGTCTCTCAAAGTTCTCCATCTCCGTTCCCTCAACGGGAGTGAATGCAAATAGTGCTATACCTACGCCGGCAGCATGAAGTTCCTGCATCAATTCTACCGCATCTCTTTCGGTCTCTCCCAGACCTATTATGAGATGTGTCCAGATCCTGCCAGGAAATATTTTTGCAGATTCTTTTAACAGAGCAAGTGTCTCTTCAAACCCACCCCTACCGATCTCATCGCTGATTTTGGGTGTAACACCATCCAATGCGAGGCCTATAGTATCAGCTCCCCTCTTAAAAGATAGTTTGACCTGTTCTAAATCTGTAATTCTGGCACAAACACTTCTTGGCAGATTTACCCTCTCTAAAATTTCCAGTGCCTCCTCCATTCCGGTACCCGTAACCTGCAAGCACACCCGCTTGAAGTCTGAGCTATTCAAGGCGTCCAACACGAGATCATCCCGAAAAGAGGGCCAGGTTATCCTTGCGAGCATGCCATGGCTGACGTCACAATACTTGCAACCGTAATTACAGCCGTCTCCGATGAGAAGATAGGCAGTCTTGGGACTGAATGATAGCCCACCGTCTTGAAGCCCAAGTTTTATGGCGGTGCCCAGAGAGATCCTCATAAGACGCAGCACTCCATAGATCTGTGGTATTCGCCGACTTTCTTTATGGCATCTCTGGATGGCATCACGATTCGATCGACGATATCAATTGCAACAGAATCCAATATTCTCCTGTATCTACCACCGGGGCGCATACATCCCAAATAAACATTGGAGAACATATCTTTACCCTCTTTTAATATTTTTAACACTTCTTTGATCTCTGGAGGATCAATAAGTTCATAATAGGTACCTTTGGTAGGTATGAGTACGTTGAAGACGATGGTTTTTGCCCCGAGAGACTCAAGCAATTCCATGGCGTCTCTCTCCCCCAAAATTTTGCCTGCATGCAAACCGATGGTTATATGGGGCACCGTTCTAACGTGCTTATCTAACGCGATGAATGAGCTTGAAAAATCATTCACGGTTTTCTCTAAACCATAAACCTCCTTTATTGTATCATCATTACCAATGAAATCGAATGAGACCACATCTGCAAGTTCAGAAATTTCATCCGCCCGTTCTGGGGGGAGTAGACCTGTATGGGCGACCACCCTATGATCTTCCTTTATCTTTTTTATCTCTTCTTTAAATTTTAAAATTGGTACGACGCCGTCACTATCACAACCACCACTTATCAGCACGCTCTTTGTGTTTCCATCGAATTTATTGAGAGAGGTCATGGGTATCAAATAGCGTCTGTTGCAGTGCTTACATTGAAGGGCACACTTATCTCCGGTCAGACTTATAGACGTCGTCTCAAATGGAAATACAAATGTGATATCCTCCATACAAATACCTCTCTATGCGGGATTGACGCCGTCCTTCGGTATGGTCAGATCAAAGATAGATGAACGGCTCATCGGGTAATATGTGATAAACTACCCCATCTTTATTAGATGTATCGCCCTTCCATGCGCATTCTCGGCACACTCCCTTATCGCCTCGGACAGTGTTGGATGTGCATGAACCGTAGAACCAATTTCTTCTGCTGTAATCCCAGCCTTGGCGGCGAGTGCAATTTCGTGAATTAGGTCTGTGGCATGCGCTCCCATTATCTGTCCACCCAGAATCTTATCGCTATTTTTATCGACGACCAACTGGATGAAACCTTCGGTCTCCCCCATGGCCTGAGCCTTGGATGATCCCAGAAAATTGAACCTACCAACGATTGTATCGATATTCTTCTCTTTCGCCTGAGCTGGATTGATTCCAACACTGGCAATCTCTGGAGAGGTGAATATACAGCTCGGAATCACGCCGTAGTCCATCTTGGATTCATGCCCCATGATATTTTCTGCGGCGACTATGCCTTCGGCAGAAGCGACGTGGGCCAGCATAATCCCACCTATCACATCACCGATGGCATAGATGCCTTCAAGGTTCGTCTCCATCTTCTCATTGACTTTTATGTAGCCTCTCTTATCGGTCTTAACACCCACCTCATCCAAACCAATTTGGGATGAATTTGGCTTTCTGCCTATAGAAACCAAGATCTTCTCAGCGGTAATCTCCTCGCCGTTATCCAGTTTTGCCGTTATACTATCTTGCTCATACCTGGATATGCCCTCTATCTTTGTACCCGTCAACACCCTTATATCACGTTTGTTAAATATCCTCTTAAGTTGGATGGCGATCCTCCTATCCTCGGTGGGAAGCATCTGGGGCATCATCTCAACCATGGTGATCTCAGTACCCAGAGGATTGAATATCCCGGCAAACTCGCATCCGATAGCACCCGCACCGAGAATGATTATACTCCTCGGTGCCTCTTTCAAGTATAGAGCATCTGTGCTGGTCATGACCGTCGGTTGATCAAAATCAAATATCGGGATTTTTGCAGGATCAGAACCCGTTGCTATTATTATATCGTCTGCCGATATAGATTCTTTCTCTCCCCCTTCTTTTTCTACCTCCACAGTCGTAGGATCTATCAATCTTGCCTTCCCCTTCAAAAATCTGATCTTATTAGATTTGAAAAGATTGTTCAGACTCTTCTGGAGACCAGCAACGACCCTTTCCTTCCTTGCCATCATCTCCGTTATATTGACATTTACATCTCCAACCTCAATACCGTAATCTTCAGCCTTTTTAATCTTACTTAAAATTTCTACGGAGTTTAAAAGTGTTTTTGTGGGGATACAGCCGATATTATTGCACGTTCCGCCCGCTCTATCCTTCTCTATCAGAGCGACCTCTGCACCCATTTGTGCTGCTCTAATTGCAGATACGTATCCACCAGGACCACTACCCATAACGATGACTTTCTTCTTCATCATAGCATCACCTATTCCTTTAAAAAAGATTGAAAAATAAAAAAATAAAAAATTAAAAAAATATTACTTTGCCTTCTCGGCCTCTTCTCTCATCCACTTAACTGCCGCGTCGCCGTGTAAAAGATTCTTTAGATCTGCATCCAGGTTTGAAGGTTCGATTAATACTATCCATCCTTCTCCGTATGGATCATCATTGACCAATTTGGGCTCATCGTCCAGTTTGCTGTTGATCTCTGTTATCGTACCAGAAACCGGTGAGTAGAGGTCTTTGGTGGCTTTACCAGATTCTATCGTGCCATATGGTTTGTTATACTCTACCTTATCCCCCACCGAAGGCAACTCAACGTAAACTACCTCCCCCATCTGTCTCTGACCGAAATCATCCACTCCAGATCTCACCTTCCCATCTTCCACCTTTGCCCAGATATGCGCATCTTCCGTGGTCAGATAATACAACTCCTCCAAAACCAGATATCCTTCTACCTCAACCATTTTCTCACCTACAATCCCATAGATTGTGCGACGACCTCAACGAGATCTTTCACCTTATAGCCGGCTTTCTTCCTCTTCGCCGCCAACTCCAGATTTCTCTTGCATGCAGGACAGGTGGTCACCAGAAGATCGGCCCCCGTCTCCTGCACCAATGGCACCTTCTCCATCGCGATATTCACGGCAAGACCGGGATTGGAGGCTATCACCTCGCCGCCGGCACCGCAGCACCACGATGCCTGTCTCGTTGGATACATCTCCACAAGATTCAAACCCGGTATCGCGTTTAATACCGCTCTGGGCTCTCTGTACATCCCCATCACCCTGCCCAGCTGACATGGATCGTGGTATGTGATCTTCTCCCTCATCGCCCCGGGTTTTATCTTGCCTTCCCTTATCAAGTCCTCCAGAAGCTCGCTGATGTGCACGACCTCAAATGGTAGCTCGCCAACGATCTTTGGGTAGTCATTCTTTAGCGTCTTGTAACATGCTGGACAGGTCGTTACCACCTTCTCCGCTCCCGCTTTCTTCAAGACCTCTACGTTGTGCCTTACCAATCTCTCCCCCAAATCGATATAGCCAGCGTCGAATGCTGGATTACCGCAACACCATTCGTCGCCCAAGACTGCAAATTCTATGCCCGCGCTCTTAAGTATCTTGGCGGTTGCCAGAACGATCTCTTGAGCTCTGTACGCAGGTTCACACCCGGGGAAGAAGACGATCTTCGCTTTTTCTGGTATATTTAACCCCTCTGCCCATTTAATTTTATCCTCCTGTGCCTCTCCGTATGGGTTATGTGTCCTTTCTAAGGCTGATGCGAGCTTTTTTATAGGTTCTGGATCCAAACCGAGATCTACACAGTCTGCACGCATTGCTTTTAGTATGGCGACGGAGGGTATGGGGTCCGCGAGCATAGTTCCAATTCCAAGTGCTTCTGACAGTGTAGGTAGTACAATCTTTAATTCCGCCCCACCAACTTCTTCCAATATAGCACTAAGCGGCTTGCAGACCTCTTCGCATGCCGCACAGGTGGTACATTTATATAAGCAATCCGCGAGTTCCTCTGAATACTTGAGCCCACCTTCGACTATGTTCAGTGCTATGGTGTTATGCCCCATCGCCGTATACGGTTGAAATCTCAGCTGCTTATATACCGGGCAAACCTCTTTCCACCCTCTGACGTGATCCACTATATCTCTACATACGGTGCAATGAGCGCATCCGTAGATCTCGTGTTTATACTCCTCGACCCTCATTTCTTCACCTCCTCACTTTCCATCTCCGCAATGATCTTATCCACCTTCTCATATGGAGATGTGGGTATGACAAAATCCCTGTTCAATATATTGTTCGGATCCAATGTCTCCTTAATCTTTTTCATGAGTTCGAGAGACTGGGGATCGTATCTTCGCACCACGTGTGGTGTCTCCCACTCTCTTGTATTTGAAAATTGCGTGGCATACCCAGTTCTCCATTTTACCTCAAGTAGTTCGTGCACGACACGATACGCGGTCTTTCTACTCTCATCGTTGGATGGATCAAACGAAAATACCGTGGGGGCATAAGCGGCACCGAGCTCACCTGCGGCTATGAGGGCACCGAGCCAGACTTTTCCACCAAGCAACCTACTGTACGCATAGCTGTCCTCATATTTCCTGCATACTGCAAACTCAGCTTCCATCACCTCGGGTGCTGTGAGCAGTGGCTGAATACTACACGTAACGGCGGCGGTCGCGTTTGGTCCAAGCAGACCCAACATATTCCCCCCAAGAAATTCGTGCCTGTCGTAAAGACCAAAGCCCAGCGCGTCCAACAAGCCTCCAAGGCCAACCAATCTCCCGTCATATTTCTTTGCTATCTTATCTATCTCTGCCTTCTGCGCTTCTTCTATGGTCTCACTGTGTGATTCGGTGACAACCAATGTTAGTGGTCGCCCCTTCCCAAACATCGCCCCAAGGAGATCCTCCACTATACCAGCCGGCGGGACCACAGCATATTCCGTCAGATAGCCATCTGATTGTATCTCGTTTACTGCGTGAACGGCAGTATCGAAGTCCGGATAGCTGTAACCCACGGTCTCAGAGTGCTCATAAAGAGGCCTTGTCTTGAGCCATACTTCGGTCATTATACCATATATACCACCAGAACCGATGAACATGCCGGCGAGATCCGGTCCATTACAATATCTAAAGTTAAACTTAGATTCCTCATTCAGGAGAGACCCCGTCCTTACGATCTCCCCCGTTGGCAGCACAACTTCTAAATTTGTGACGTTCTCGCCCGGCATTCCATACTTACCTCCGCCAGGTCCAGGAGAGTCGGCATTCAATGAGCCTGCGACACAAGCACCGAGCAAACCATGAGTTCCATAATTACCCGTACCAACGCCATACTTCTCCAACTCTTCATTGAGAGTTCCCCACGTTATTCCGGCTTGTGCTCTGGCCGTCCGAGAGACCTCATCGTACTCTATGAATTTCTTCATATCGGTCATATCGATCATTATTCCCCTATCCTTCGACCCACCGATCCAATAACCTTCGCCTCCTCCTCTAATGGTGACTGGTGTTTTTGTCTCATTCGCCAGTTTCATTATCTCGGATACCTCTTCCGTAGTCCTTGGTTTTACTATCACCTCGGGGGGTGCTGAACGATCTGATACCTCCATCATGGTATTCATGAAGAAGATGCCCGCAGCTCCATAGGCATATTGGGCAAAATCTTGGTCCATTACGTATTTCGATCCAACTATTCCCTCCAAGTCCTCTACCAATTTTTTAGTAACTGCCATTTTGATCACCTCGAAAGTGCTTTCAATGGAGCTGTGAGCAAGCCAACTAGCCTATCAAACAAATCAAATACCTTAGCTAAAGCTGAACCAGCAGTTCCCATCGGTCGAAGCAAAGTTGAAAGCAGTCGAACCGAAGATTCCAGAATTCCCCTCAGTCCTCCCACAACTTCGAGTAACCCAGGAACCAAACCGACTACCGCTCCGACCAATTCTGGAATTAGTGGTATCCTCAATACGATAGATACCAAAGGAATGAGTATCGGTCTCGACAGCTCCACCACACCAGATAGAAGGGCCATCGATATCTTCACGGTTCTACCACCCAACTGATTCAGGATCGAGACCAGAAATTCAAGAACCGATACCGGTCCCAACGTCTCGATCGCCGGTCCCAACGCCTTGAATAGTGCTCCCAGATCTAACTTCTCCAGTATCTTCGACTCCTTCACCGCGCCCAATAGATCCATGATCGCACGTGGCATCCCCTTAAGCACGATATCGAGTATGTCGACCACGTTTCCGAGCCCAAATTCATCCGGTGTGAAGGTTCCCACGGGAGACTTCTTCAGTGCGCCTGCCACTGGTGTTATTACATAGTTAAGTTCGTACACCGCTTCTCCGGGGAGCGCTTCGAACAATTCACTAACTACATCTTTTAATTCCACTGCCATCTCTACCACCTCGCCTTCCTTTCACCAAATGCCATCTGAGCAAGCTCAATGATGTTAACGGGCACCAATCCAACATTAAGACAATCATCGACCATGTTACCCATGCAACCTGGGCAGATGAAAGCCATGTGCGTAGCCCCATGAGCAACCGCATCATCCACATTCTTCTTCCTGGCCTCTGCGGCTCTCTCCACATCGGGTAATACTCCTCTTTCAGGAGCACCTGCCGACCTGTGCAGTAAAAAGTTAGGCATACAGCACAGCTGATTCTCACGATCGTACCTTCTTTCTACCCTCGTACATCCGATCAGTTCGTAAAACTCATCAAACCATGCTTCCCTGCTGGGACCGTATCGGATGGAACAGTTACTGTCATGGGCAACTTTAAGGCCCAATGGCTTTATATCTTTCTTGTTCGCCTTGAGGTACTCATTTAGGTACTGTACGATGTGTGTATGCTTGAAGGGAACCTCCAACCCCTGCTCTTCACCCTGCCAGAGTGAAGCGATGCACTCGTCGTGTGAAAAGATGATCTCCTTCCCGCCGCAAAAGGTATTATACATGTCGATATTGCCCTTAATTGCTTCAAGACAGGCAGGACCGGTCGCATTTTCGAGACCTGCATGGGTCATCCCGACCAGACAATTCATGGTTCCGCCAAGTAGGTTCAGATCTTTGAAGATTCGACTGTCCTTGTACATCTCTATATCGCCGGGAGGACCCAAAAGGGCATGCACGAGACAGACGGACACCCATGGTTTATCAGGATCGCCTTTTTGCATAACCCACGGCTTCTCTAGCCCAGGTAGTAGACCATATAGATTCAATCTGTCAAGCCCAGGTGCTATCCACGTCTTCTCCGTATCCATGCGATGAATAATCCAGTTGAATATATTCACGCCATTGGGGCAGAAGGTCTGACACGCCTGACATGTGATACAGTCCTCTAAAACAGGGGTATCTCTTCCCTCAATCAACGCCGTTACCTCCTTGACAGCCCTCTCATGGTCATATCCCAGGAACTGACACCCTGTTGCCTCATCGAGACAGTCTCCACACATGTTACAATTACTCAGCTTGTACAACTTCTCTATCTCTTCCTTCCCTAGTTCTTCCATATTTTTTACCTCTCTTTTTTACTCCACACTATCTCCCCAGGATCTTTTTATCGTTTCAGTCATGTCCCCGACCCAATTCTCCCTATTGCAGACATCAACGGCTTTATAACACTGATCAATCTCTGAACGAGCGAGGATATCGGCAAGAGTATCCTACCCAACAATTCTACGATGAAATTTATCGTCTTTACAACATATTCGCTTCTAAAGACCCCCAACACCATATCTACAAGACCAGCTTCGCTCAGCGCTCTCAGTGTACTTATTATGGGTTCTATCAGTGGTGAATCTTCAAGCCCTGATATCATCTTTCTTAACGGTACACTCTCCATCACACCCAGCGCCCGCCCTATCGATCCTGGGCCTGCTAAACTGTTCAAAATACCCATAGTACCGTCCACCAAACCCAACACCGGCGTCAGCACTGGTTCTAAGCTCAACTTCTCCACAATTCCCAACACATCTTTTATCTCTGGCATCTTTCACCTCTTTTAGAAGGATCTTCATCTTCCCCCTAACAATGTTAGGTTATTTTAGATAATACTTATATTTATCGTTAAATAAAGTTTTCCTAACAATGTTAGATTATTCTAAAAAATAGTTAATTTTATCATTTAAGCGATATCATGCCAAAACAAAAGAGTTATAAAGTAGAACAAGACCACCCGTAACTTTAAATAATACTAAATTTAGCCAAGGTGTGCTTTCAATAAAAAACAAAGACTACCTCGAAGCGATCTTCAAGATAACGAAGGAGAAGGGATATGCCATGATAAGGGATATATCATCGCTTTTGGGGGTTGCGCCTGCAAGCACCGCAGGAATGGTAAAGAGATTGAATGATAAAGGTCTCCTCATACATGAAAAATATGACGGCGTGACGCTGACGCCGGAGGGAGAAGAAATTGTAATACTATTAAAGGAGCGGCGTGATGCGTTAAGAGCTTTTTTGAAGATCCTAGACGTGCCTGAAGAGATAGCAGATGTAGACGCGTCCATCATCGAACATGAATTGTATTCTGAGATTATATTGCATTCTGGGACGATGAATCAGATTAAGAATCTGGTAAATTTTGTGAGATCTGCTCCAGATCATCTGGAATGGACCAAAGACTTTCAAATATTCTGCAAGACCGGATAACAGACATACGAAGGAGAGGGGTGTGAAAAGAGAATTTGGGGATCTACATCTTCTCTTCCATTCTTTAATTTTTCACCCCTCCAGAAAATCTGACATCCTCTCCAATGCCCTCAACTTCTCTTTTCTTTCTATCTTTGCATCTTTAACTGCATTTTTTAAAACTTCTATCGATTCATCGTATTCACTCCTTTGAACC
>CABGHG010000045.1 GCA_902158735.1 Candidatus Methanolliviera sp. GoM_oil | reverse complement strand
GGCGAACAAACGGCTAAAGCTGGCTGGAGACCTCATGGAGAATCTCTTTAGAGTCTCTTTTTCTCGTCTCTTGAAGGATATAAAATATCAGCTCGAGAGGACTAAACTGAGAAGAAGGGATCTGAATGTGATGACGATTGTAAGATCAGATGTTTTAACAGATAGGATGCTGCATCCGATGGCCACCGGAAATTGGGTGGGCAACAGGAGTGGAATCTCTCAGCTTTTAGATAGAACGGATTATATGTCGGCGATATCACATCTAAGGAGGGCACTATCTCCACTCTCAAGATCACAGCCTCATTTTGAGGCAAGGGATCTTCATTCCACACATTGGGGACGTATATGTCCTTCTGAAACTCCAGAAGGGCCAAATTGTGGTCTGGTAAAGAATTTTTCCCAGGAGGCTGAAATATCGACAGGTGTTGGAGATATAGAAGGGGTGAAATCTACGCTACATGAATTGGGTTTAATACCCCTAAGATCGTTAGATCTCTCATCCAAAAAGGGCAAGGTTGGTGTATGCTTGGACGGTACCGTTGTGGGATTTCATAAGAATCCGACAGAATTTGTAAATAAAATTAGAGGACTTAGAAGACAAAATAAAATCTCTTATCAAGTTAACATTGCACTCGATAAAGAAACGGGCGAAGTTATTATAAACACAGATAGTGGAAGGGTTAGACGGCCTTTAATAGTAGTAGAGAATGCAAGACCACTTGTAAAAGACGAACATATCAAAAAATTAAAGGATAATAAGATAAAATTTGAGGATCTGGCAAAAGTAGGTGCAATAGAATATTTAGACGCAGACGAAGAAGATGATTGCTATGTTGCAATAGATGAAGCCTCTTTAACGAAGGAACATACTCACTTAGAAGTTGCCCCCTCTCTAATCCTGGGTATATGTGTAGGGTCACTTCCATTCCCAGAATATAACTCTTCTCCCCGTGATACAATGGGAACGGCGATGATGAAACAATCGATAGGTTTTCCGTGCGCCAACATCAAGTTGAGGCTTGATACGAGGGGGTATTGTCTGCAATATCCCCAAGCGCCTCTGGTAAAGACGCAAACTTCCGATGTCATAAAATTTGACGATATGCCTGCAGGGCAGAATTTTGTGGTTGCTGTTCTATCTTATGGTGGATACAACATAGAAGACGCTCTTATGCTGAACAAAGGTTCAATAGATAGGGGTTTGTCAAGATTAGACTTCTTCAGGAGTTATGATGGGGAAGAAAAGAGATATCCTGGTGGGCAGGAAGAGAGGTTTGAGGTTCCAGATCCAGATGTGAGGGGGGCAAGGGATAGAGAAACTTATTCTTACCTGGATGAGGATGGACTGATCTTTCCTGAGATAAATGTGGCAGAAAACGATGTTTTAATGGGAAAAACGAGCCCGCCACGGTTCTTAGAAGAGCCAACCGATTTTGGAGAGATAGGCCCCCAAAAGAGAAGAGAATCCTCTGTGACGGTTAGACACAATGAAGGGGGTATAGTAGATGTGGTTCTTATTACGAAAAATGTGAATGGAACAACATTATCCAAGGTAAAAGTGAGAAAACAATGTATACCAGAACTGGGAGATAAATTTGCCTCCAGACACGGCCAGAAAGGTGTTGTTGGTTTAATAGTTCCTCAGGAGAGTATGCCTTTCACGGCGGAGGGGATCGTTCCGGATTTAATCATAAATCCCCATGCCATCCCAAGCAGGATGACCGTTGGACATATCTTGGAGATGATCGGTGGGAAGGTCGGAAGTTTAGAGGGAAGAAAAGTCGATGGAACGGCCTTTTCTGGGGAGAAGGAGGAAGATTTGAGGAATATCCTGACAAAACACGGATTTGCCCATACCGGAAAAGAAGTGATGTACGATGGTATAACGGGGAAGAAGATAGGGGTGAACGTCTTTACAGGTGTGATCTATTATCAGAGGTTATATCACATGAGTGGACTGAAGATACACGCGAGATCGAGGGGGCCCGTACAGGTCTTAACCCGGCAACCGACGGAGGGCAGGTCGAGAGATGGTGGCTTAAGATTTGGTGAGATGGAGAGGGACGTCCTTGTGGGATATGGAAGTGCATTGGTACTGAAAGAGAGACTTCTGGATGAATCAGATAAGGTAAGAGAACTTGTCTGCGGCAAGTGTGGCATGATTGCCATCTATGACAAGAGGAGAAATGTAAATATCTGTCCTATCTGTGGAAGTTCCTCTGAGATATATCCAATCGAGATGAGCTACGCATTTAAACTCCTCCTCGACGAGATGAAATCTCTCGGGATTGCTCCTAGGCTGGTGATGGAAGATGCAATTTAGGTGGATAGTATGGGATTAAAAAAGATTGGAAAGATTAAATTTGGTATTCTATCCCCCACCGAGATAAGGAAGATGAGTGTCGCAAAGATCATAACAGCGGAGACGTATGATGAAGATGGTTATCCTATAGATATGGGTTTGATGGATCAACACCTTGGGGTCATAGATCCGGGGTTGATATGTAAAACCTGTGGTGGGAGGGTTGGAGAGTGTCCGGGCCATTTTGGGCATATAGAACTCGCGGCACCTGTGGTGCACGTGGGGCTCAATAAGCTAATCGCCCAACTGTTAAAGAGTACGTGCAGGTCGTGTGGCAGGCTCCTTTTGAACGAGGGTGAGAAGAAAAAAATTTTGGAGAGGATGGAAGAGTATGAGAGAACCGGGCAGAAGACCGATGGCATCGTAAAAGAGGTCTTTAAGAGATCTTCAACGGTTAAGATATGTCCATATTGCGGCGAAGAACAGAGAGTGATAAAATTTGTAAAGCCGACGATTTATCGGGAAACTATAGATAAGACTAAAGATGGAGAAAAGTTAGCGCCAACCGAGATAAGAGATAGATTTGAAAAAATACCCGACGAAGATGCAAGATTGGTGGGCATAGATCCAAAAAATGCGAGGCCCGAATGGATGATTTTAACCGTTCTTCCCGTTCCACCGGTGACAGTTAGGCCCTCAATAACACTCGAAAGCAGTCAGAGGTCTGAGGATGATCTAACTCATAAACTCGTCGATATTATAAGAATAAATCAGAGATTTCAAGAGAATAGAGAGATTGGTGCTCCCCAGTTGATAATTGAGGATCTTTGGGAACTTTTACAATATCACGTGACGACCTTTTTAAATAACGAGACTGCGGGCGTTCCTCCTGCCCGCCACAGAAGTGGAAGGGCTTTAAAAACTTTATCCCAGCGGCTAAAGGGTAAGGAAGGAAGATTTAGAGGAAATTTATCTGGAAAGAGGGTAAATTTCTCTGCAAGAACGGTGATCTCACCCGATCCAAATTTAGGGATAGACGAGGTGGGAGTTCCCTTGAAGATTGCCAAAGAGTTGACGATTCCGATGGAAGTCAACGAATTAAATATTGAAAAGGCAAGAGAATATGTCAGACGTGGAACCGACCATCCAGGATCAAGTTATGTCAAAAGACCTAATGGAGAACGAATAAAAGTTACAGATATTAACAAAGAAGAATTGGCAGAAGAACTGGATGTATATTGGGTCGTAGAGAGGCATCTTCAAGATGGAGACATCGTCATATTCAATAGGCAACCATCCCTGCATAGAATTAGTATGATGGCACACAGAGTAAAAGTTCTTCCATATAACACCTTCAGATTAAATCCAGCCGTTTGCCAGCCTTATAATGCGGATTTTGATGGAGACGAGATGAATCTACATGTCCTTCAGACGGAAGAGGCTAGAGCAGAGGCGAAGATCTTGATGTCTGTTCAGAATAACATGATCTCTCCAAAATTCGGCGGCCCTGTGATGGGTGGGATTCACGATCACATATCCGGTCTATTCATCTTGACAAGGAGAGGTAACATTAGAAAAGAGGAGGTGGCAACGTTATTAAAAGGATTGAGATATCAAAATCTGCCAGAACCAGCCGGTAGCGATGAAGAAGGTCCATACTGGACTGGAAAACAGGTTTTTAGCATAATACTGCCAGAAGAACTAAGTCTAACATATAGAGCTGGAATATGCCAGAATTGCGATATCTGCAAGAAGATGGATTGCCCCAACGATGCTTATGTTGTTGTAAAGGATGGAGAACTTCTAACAGGAACCATAGATGAAAGAGGGATTGGAACATTCAAGGGGCTGATCTTAGACAAGATCATAAAAGAATATGGTGGTGAAAGAGCCAAAAAATTTTTGAATGAGATGACGCACCTCGCGATAAATAGCATAACGCATTTTGGATTCAGTTTTGGTATAGACAACGAGGATATTCCTGAAAAGGCACATCGGCAGATAAAGGAGATCTCTATGGATACGGATGACAAAATTAAAAAACTCATCCTTGCATATGAGAATGAAGAATTAGAATCTCTTCCTGGAAGAACATTGGAAGAAACATTGGAGATGAGAATAATGCAAGTTTTGAGTGAAGCGAGAGACAATGCCGGCCGTGTAGCCGAATGGTACCTTGGATTGGATAATTCTGGCGTTATCATGGCCGTCTCTGGTGCAAGAGGATCAATGTTGAATCTCACACAGATGGCGGCATGTGTGGGGCAACAATCTGTGAGGGGAGAAAGGATATCAAGGGGATACACCGATAGAACTTTATCTCACTTTAAAAGAGGAGATTTAAGTGCGGAGGCAAGGGGATTTGTAAAATCAAGCTATAAAACCGGCCTATCCCCAACAGAATTCTTCTTCCACGCGATGGGGGGGAGAGAAGGTCTCGTCGATACCGCGGTGAGAACATCCCAGAGTGGATACTTGCAGAGGAGGCTCATAAATGCTCTGCAAGATCTGAAGGTCGAATATGACGGGACGATCAGGGGGATGAGCGGGGTGATTGTACAATTCAAGTATGGGGAAGATGGAGTGGACCCCACAAAGAGCGATTATGGAAGAGCTGTTGATGTGGAGAAGATCGTAGATTCCGTGTTGGGGGAAAAATGATGCTCAGCAATGAAGTCGGTGAGGTGCCAACGTCGAAGATTTTGATCTCTAAAGAGATATTTAAGGAAAAAATCTCTAAATTAACCGATCTGTTGCCAAAGAAGATAATAGAAGAGCTTGAGGAGGCATTAATCGGTAAGGATATCGGTGAAGAAGAGCTGAATAAGATTATAGAGAAGACTATAAAAGCTTACGAGCACGTGAAGGTCGATCCTTATGAGGCGGTGGGAACGGTTGCCGCACAGAGCATGGGAGAACCGGGGACGCAGATGACGATGCGTACCTTTCACTACGCCGGAGTGGCGGAGATAAACGTGACTCTCGGTCTTCCTCGCTTGATAGAGATATTGGATGTGAGAAGTAAACCGAGCGCACCCATCATGACGGTAAGGATAGAAAAAGAGCATGCGGATGATAAAGAATTTGCAGGAAAATTGGCTCTAAAGATAGAGAGAACGACTATGTTGGATATAGGAGCGATCTCAACCGATCTAAACGAGATGGAGATCATCGTAGATCTGGATAAGAAGTCTCTTGACCAGAGAGATTTAAGTGATGAAGACGTCCTTAAAAAGTTGGAGAAGAAGTTTGACAAGAAGAAGTTTGACATCGTGAGAGATGGTCTGCAGTTCAGAATTAGACCGCGGGAAAGATCTTATAAGGAGATCCTTCAGGTGGCAGAAAAGCTCAATAATGTTACCATAGAGGGGATAAAAGATATAAAGAGAGTGGTTGTGAGAAAAGAAGGTGATGAATACGTTCTCTACACCGAAGGTTCGGCGCTAAAGTCGATTATACGGGTGAAGGGAGTGGATCCACACAGAACAAAGACGAACAGTATAAAAGAGATAGAAGAGGTCTTAGGAATAGAGGCCGCTAGGAACACTATAATAGCTGAGATTGTTGAGACGCTTGGTGAACAAGGTTTGGATGTAGATAGAAGACATATAATGCTCGTGGCAGATGCTATGACTATGAATGGAGAGGCAAAACAGATAGGCAGGCACGGTGTCGCTGGAGAAAAAAAGAGCGTCTTATCTAGGGCTGCGTTTGAGCTAACGACCACCAACCTCTTGAATGCCGCTTTTGGGGGCGAGGTTGATGAGCTTTCTGGTGTGGCCGAGAATATAATTGTTGGAACACCAATAAGAATCGGAACTGGTGATGTAGAATTGATGTTAAAGAGAGAAAGGATGAAGGTGGAATGATGGATATTGGCAAATCTTTGAGAACGGCGGTGAAAACAGGGAAAGTGCAATTTGGATCGAGGCAAACGTTGAAAAGTTTAAAGGAGAGAGAAGCAGAACTCATCATACTTGCGAGAAACTGTCCTTACAACTATAGAAGAGAGATTGAGGAAAAATCCGAGGACGTGTTGATATATCCTTTTGACGGTAACGGAAAGGATCTTGGCATTTTATGCGGAAAGTCCTTCATCATATCTTCTCTATCGATCGCGGATGAGGGTGAATCGGATATCATAAGTCTGCTCTCAAACTCCAAAAGATAGTAAATAGGTGACCATCTTTGGAAATAAAGTTAACGACCGAAGAAATCCGTTATATGGCTCTTTTTGAGCATCTTACCGGTGCAGAAGCGATTGATTGTATCTTGGATGAGAAAGAAGTAATATTTGTTGTAAAAAAAGGTGATATGGGGCTGGCAATAGGAAAAAAAGGGATAAATATAAATAGGGTAAAAAAATCAATTGGTAAGCCCATAGAGATAGTCGAATACGCGGATGATGCGGTAGAATTCATACAAAATTCGTTTTATCCTGTTCCCGTTAAAAAAATAAAGATTTTTAACGAGAAAGATAAGAAATTGGCATCTGTGGGAGTTGCAATGGAGGATAGGGGGTTAGCCATCGGGAAAAATGGCAGGAGAATCAAAAAAGCCAAGAGGTTGGCCCGAAGACATCATGGCATAGATGATGTAATCATAAGTTGAGGAGGAAAAAGTTATCATGGGAAGGGGCATGTACAGCGCTAGAAAGCTCAAAGCGGATAGGAAGAAATTTAGTTTGAGAGAAAAGAAGCACCACAAGGGAATGAAAGATGTAAGTATCAAGGTCGATCCACTTAGAGGAGCACCGCAATGTCGCGGAATCGTCTTAGAAAAGGTGGGAATCGAGGCAAAACAGCCAAATTCTGCCATCAGAAAGGCGGTTAAGGTTCAACTGGTGACAAATGGCAAGAGGATAACCGCTTTTTGCCCGAAGGATGGTGCGATAGGATTTATAGACGAGCATGATGAGGTTTTGGTGGAGAGAATCGGTGGAAGAATGGGCGGATCGATGGGGGACATTCCCGGTGTCAAGTTCAAAGTAATAGCAGTCAATAATACCCCTCTTTCAGAGATGGTGAGGGGCAGAAAGGAGAAACCCATACGTTGAGGTGGAGTGATGGAAGAAGAGATGGTAGGAGAAGATAAAATAAAAGATATATCTTCAAATGTTCTGGACGATCTTCTCCTCTTTGGTAAATGGAGGCTGGACGAGATCGTTATAGATAATCCAAGCATAAAGAACTACGTTTCTTTAAAGCCGGTCATTGTGCCCCACACCTGTGGGAGACATAAGGGTAAGGATAAATCCAAGGAGAATATCGTAGAAAGACTCATCAATAAAGTTATGAGAACTGAGAAGAATACTGGAAAGAAGATTAAGGCTTATAATATCGTTAGAAAATCTTTTGAGATAATAAATGAAAGAACAGGGCAAAACCCGATGCAAGTCTTGATTAATGCTATAGGGAATGCAGGCCCAAGAGAGGAGACTGTTCATCTCAAATATGCGGGCTTAGCCGTCCCCAAGTCTGTCGATACGTCTCCACAGAGAAGGGTCGATGAGGCTCTAATGTTCATCACTAAGGGTACATCTTCGTCTTCTTTCAAGAATAAAAAGTCCGTAGAGGAGTGTCTCGCATCGGAGATAATTGCCGCTGCAAATTACGATATTAAGTGTTACTCCATATCGAAGAAAGAGGAGAAAGAGAGGGTCGCCAAGGCTGCACGGTGAAGAGTTTGAGTACAGAGAATTAGGTTGGTATTTATGGTCAGCAGAAGAGAGATGGTGGAAAAGGTCAAGAAATTGATGGATAAGACGGAGAAAATCAGAAACATAGGCATCGTCGCGCACATAGATCACGGCAAAACCACGCTAACCGATAATTTATTGGCAGGCGCAGGAATGATCTCTGAGGACTTGGCTGGAAAGATGCTCTTCATGGATTACGATGAGGAGGAGCAGGAGAGAGGGATCACGATAAATGCGGCAAATGTCTCGATGGTTCATAAATACAACGGAGAAGATTACCTCATCAATCTTATAGATACCCCAGGGCACGTAGATTTTGGGGGTGACGTCACAAGGGCAATGAGAGCAGTAGACGGATCAGTCGTAGTTATAGATGCCGTTGAGGGAGTCATGCCGCAAACAGAGACCGTTTTAAGGCAGTCTTTGAAAGAGAATGTAAAACCTCTCTTCTTTGTCAACAAGGTCGATAGACTCATAAACGAGCTTAAAATTGATAAAAAAGATATGCAGAAGAGATTGGCCAAGGTTATAGGAGAGGGAAATGATCTCATAAAGGAGATAAACAGGGATAAATACGAGTCGGGATGGAAGGTAAACCCTACCGATGGATCGGTGGCATTCGGATCTGCACTCTACAACTGGGCAATAAGTGTCACAACGATGGATGAGACGGGCGTGGGGTTTAATGAGGTCTATGACTACTGCAAAGAAGGAAAGATGAAGGAGCTGGCAGAAAAATCTCCTTTGCATGAAGTAGTCTTTGATATGGTCATCGAACACCTTCCAAATCCTTTACAGGCTCAAAAGATTAGGCTTCCTGCTATATGGCACGGTGATATGGAGAGCGATGTGGCAAGGTCCATGATCGAGTGCGATAGGATGGGTCCTGTGGCGCTGATGGTCACCAAGATCTTACCAGATCCACATGCAGGAGAGGTAGCTACGGGGAGATTATTCAGTGGAACCTTGAAGAGGGGGATGGAATTTAACATATCTGGTATAAACAGAAGAAACAGAGTCCAACAGGTCGGTGTATATATGGGGCCGGATAGGATAGAGGTCGAGGAGATACCCGCCGGAAATATCGTGGCACTTACAGGACTCAAAGATGCAATTGTGGGATCAACCGTCTCTAATCTTGATGACGTAACTCCTTTTGAAGAGATAAAACATGTGAGCGAGCCCGTCGTTACCGTCGCCGTGGAGGCGAAGAAGATGAAAGATCTTCCAAAGCTCATCGAAGTCTTGAGGCGTATCTCGAAAGAAGATCCCACTATTCAGGTTGAGATCAACGAGGAGAGCGGAGAACACCTCATCTCCGGTATGGGGGAGCTCCATCTGGAAGTAACCGCCCACAAGATAGAGAGGGAGAAAAAAGTTCCAATAATAACTTCTGAGCCGATAGTGGTATATAGAGAAGGCGTTTTATCTGAGGCAGGCCCGACAGAGGGGGTATCGCCCAACAGACATAATAGATTCTATATAGTGGTCGAACCATTGCAGGAACCGATCATTGAGTTGCTAAAATCCGGTTCGTTCTCGATGAGACTTCCAGAGATAGAGAGGAGGAATCTTCTTATGGATGCCGGATTTAATAAAGAAGATGCCAAGGCCGTGGTTGAGGAGTATAGAAGTAATCTATTCTTGAATATGACCAAGGGAATACAGTATCTGCCTGAGACGATGGACCTGATCCTGGAAGGATTCAAAGAAGTTATACGTGGTGGACCTCTGGCGAAGGAGCCCTGTCAGGGGGTAAAAGTAAAATTGACAGATGTTAAATTGCACGAAGATACCATCCACAGAGGCCCTGCACAGGTTATTCCGGCGGCGAGGAATGCCATATACGCTGCCATTCTCATGGCAAAACCGGTCTTACTTGAGCCTATCCAAAAGGTATTTATAAGCGCCCCCAAGGACTATATGGGTAATGTTACGAGGGAGCTACAAGGGAGAAGAGGGCAAATATCTGATATTCAGACGGAAGGAGATGTGGTGGTGAAGGGGACGGCGCCGGTCGCGGAGATGTTTGGGTTTGCCGGGGATATAAGATCTGCGACAGAGGGAAGGGCCCTTTGGAACACAGAAAATGTTGGATTTCAGGCGTTGCCACAGAGCCTTCGTGCCGATGTTATCATCGGTATAAGGAGGAGGAAGGGGCTTAAGGAGAAGGTACCAGAACCGAGTGACTATATATAACAGTAGGATTATAAACCTTCGAATAGACTAAATAAATTAACTTTGGAGGAGTAAAGATGGCTGAAAAAACACATATCAATCTGGCAGTTGTTGGTCATATAGACCACGGTAAATCAACGCTCATCGGCAGGTTGCTGCACGATACCGGAGCGATAGAAAAGCACGTGATAGAAAAATATAAAAAAGAGGCGGAAGCGAAGGGGAAGGGGACGTTCGAGTTTGCATGGGTGATGGATAGCCTGAGAGAGGAGAGAGATAGGGGTATCACCATAGATGTGGCACATAGAAGGTTTGATACGGATAAATACTATTTCACGATCGTGGATTGTCCCGGGCATAGGGATTTTGTAAAGAACATGATCACCGGGGCGAGTCAGGCGGATGCGGCGATCCTTGTTGTGGATGCAAAGGATGGCGTTCAGGCACAGACGAAGGAGCACGTATTTTTGTCGAAGACGCTTGGTATCAACCAGGTGATCGTAGCCATAAATAAGATGGACTCCGTGAAATACAGCGAGGACAGGTTTAAAGAGGTGAAGAAAGAAGTAAGCAGTCTCTTG
>CABGHG010000044.1 GCA_902158735.1 Candidatus Methanolliviera sp. GoM_oil | reverse complement strand
TCTGAAACATAATGATGAGAAATATAAAAAAATTGTGTAAAATATGTTTTAAAATCTTCTAACATACAAAAAATGGCTATTGAAAAATGTGAAAAAATTGAAAACCACTAGAAAAATCGATAGTGCCGTATAACCGAAACTTTTATATTCTGTGATGTATTTTCCCTTTTGATATCGTTATTTAAAAAGGTGATTGAATTTTGGAGGAATATAAAAAAAAATCGGAAAAGAAAGGATTTATACATGTAAAGACCGGAGATGGGCAGGGAAAGACGACTTCTGCTTTAGGGATGGCATTTAGAGCGGTAGGTCACGGTTTAAAGGTCTCTATGATACAGTTTATGAAGGGAAACACGAGATATGGAGAGGTAACTTCATCGGAGATGCTTAAAAATTTTGAGATAAGACAGTTTGGAAGGGCATCCTTTGTAAACAAAAAAAATCCAGATAAGATAGATATTGAACTTGCCCAAGAGGGACTAAGATATGCTAAAGAAGTCATAGAAAGCAAAAAATACGACCTCGTGATACTCGACGAGATAAACGTCGCGATCGACTACGGATTGATCTCCGGAGAAGAGGTATTGGACACGATAGAGAAGAAACCGGAGGATCTTGAACTCGTCTTGACCGGTAGATATGCCCCAAAGGAGATCATAGAGATCTCCGATTATGTAAGCGAAATTTTGGATATCAAGCACCCTTTCAAAGAGGGCGTCCTTGCGAGAGAAGGGGTAGAATATTAGAGGTAGATATAAAATGGATATTGCCAAAGAAGTCTTGAATGGTAACAAAAGGGCGGTATCGAGGATGATAACTTTGATCGAGAACAAAGATCCCGTTGCAAAGGAGATCATCAATGAACTTTATCCTCATACCGGAAGTGGAAAGATCGTGGGAATCACTGGACCTCCAGGCGTCGGAAAATCGACTTTGGTCGATCAGATGATAAAGGAGTGGAGAAAGAGAGATAAAAAAATAGCCGTGGTTGCAATAGATCCCACAAGCCCATTCCACGGGGGAGCCATTCTTGGAGACAGAATACGGATGCAAGATAACTTCTTGGACGAGAATGTCTTCATCAGGAGTATGGGTACGAGGGGGGCGTATGGAGGTCTTTCGAAATCAACGGGCGAGGCAGTCAATGTTTTTGACGCCGCTGGATACGATATTATATTGATAGAGACCGTGGGAGCCGGACAGGTCGAAGTCGATATTGCAAAACTTGCTCACACCACCACGGTGGTCGTCGTGCCCGGATTGGGAGATGCCATCCAGACGATGAAGGCGGGAATGTTCGAGATTCCAGATATCATCGTGGTCAACAAGGCGGACTTAACAGGCGCGGATGATGCCGTGATGGAGCTGGAACTGATGCTCGCTTGGGCTCCTAAGATAGAGTGGAAGATGTCCGTGCTGAAGACCATAGCATTAGAGAACGACGGAATTGAAGAACTTTTGGATGAGGTAGAGAGGCATTGGAAATATCTTGAAGAAACCGGCATGCTATACAAGAGAGAAGAGACGAGGTATGAAGAAGAGTTGGTGGATCTCGTCACCGAAAACATAAAAGAATCCGTATTGAAAGAGATCAAAAGCAATGGCAAATTGGATATGATCGTTAAAAAAATCGTTTCGAGGAAGATCACCCCGTACACCGCCGCAGATGAGATATTGGCCGGGCTGAAGCCGAATAAATAAAGTTAAAATTGATGTTGTTGAAGAGGAAAGATTATTATATAAGATTATGCAAGATCACAGTATGATAAATATGTAGGAGGGATGAAAATGGAGAAGTCCAATATTGCAAAAGGAAAAGAGCGTAAAGAGGTTTTTACCACCAGTTCGGGCATACCGATCAAAAGGATCTATACCCCGGAGGATGTAGCTGATTTAGATTATAATAGAGACTTGGGACCTTCGGGAGAAGATCCCTACACCCGGGGAATTTATCCCACGATGTATCGAGGGAAACTTTGGACGATACGACAGTTTGGTGGTCTTAATGCTGCTGAGGCTACAAATGATAGATATAAACTTATGTATCAGATGGGTGTTACTGGGTTTGCTATCGCCATAGATGATGCAAGTTTAATAGGTTTTGATCCTGATTCGCCAGAAGCAGAAGGTGAGGTTGGGGTTGGCGGCGTCAGTGTCTTCTCATTGAAAGATATGGAGGATATGTTCGATGGTCTTCCTATAGACAAGATATCCACGGCTGTTATCCAAGCGATAAATACAACATGTCCTCATACTGCGATGTATCTTGCCTTGGCTGAAAATAGAGGGATAGACTTAAGAGACGTGGATGGGACTACCGAAGGCGACCCTTGCAGTTTTGGTGGCTGTTCGGATCTAAAGGCAAACCCTGCACCTGTTCGTCAGTTAATGAGGCTCTGTGGTGATCTGGTGGAGTGGTGTGCTATAAATGCACCCAAATGGCATCCGGTAAGCTTCACCTCTTATAACTATCGGGAGGCGGGAGTCAATGCCTATCAAGAGATAGGTGGGTTGGTTGCCTCCGCGGTTGATCTGATTGAAGAGGTGTTGAGTAGGGATAGAGGTTTGACAGTTGATGACTTTGTCCCTCACTATACATTCCACCTGGCTTCTCACAACGATTTCTTTGAGGAGATAGCCAAGATGAGAGCGGCGCGTAGGATGTGGTGCAAGATAATGACAGAGAGATATGATGCAAAAGATCCGCGTACCAAGATGCTGAGGTTTCATGTTCAAACATCCGGTTCTACTCTTACCTATCAACAGCCAATCAATAATGCTATTCGTGTAGCTTATCAATCATTGGCCGCGGCCCTTGGGGGAGTTCAATCTTTACACGCCTGTTCTTATGATGAAGCTTTATGTATTCCCACGGAAGAAGCTGTTACGCTCTCCATAAGGACGCAACAGATCCTGCAGAACGAGTCTAATGTTACTAACACAATAGATCCTTTGGCGGGTTCATACTATGTTGAATCGTTGACAAACGAGGTAGAGAAGAGAGCAATGGACTTTTTCCATCAGATAGAAGACCATGGGGGATGGACCAAAGCGCTGGAGTTGGGATGGCTCCGTCAACAAACGGAAAAAGAGGCAATAAAATATGAGGAGGAAATAAGAACCGGTAAAAGAAGAATCGTGGGAGTTAACTGCTTCCAAATGGAGGAAGATCCATCTAAGATCACATATTTCCGTCCAGACCCAGAAATTTATAAGAAACAGAAGGCGAGGGCGGAGAAATTGAAGGAGGAGCGCGACAATGATAAAGTTGAGGAGACGTTAAATGAACTCCGTGATGCGGATGATAGCGGTGAGAATGTAATGCCGGCGATGATGAAAGCGGTTAAAGCATATGCCACTTTAGAAGAGATGACCGATGTAACTGTTCGCCGCCATTTTGCTTCCGGAACCAAAAGTATATTCTCTCATTTGAGTCGGATGATTGAATAAGAAATAGGAGGAGGAAATGGAGAGAAAAATTAGGGTCTTGACAGCTAAACTTGGGTTTGATATGCATAACAGGGGCATGAGTGTAGTAAACAGGGCATTGCGAGACGGCGGGACAGAAGTAGTATATATCGGTAATCAATTCCCGGAAGGCATTGCAGAAACGGCTCTCCAGGAGGATGTGGATGTCATTGGCATAAGCTCGCTAAATTCTGCTAGTAGTTTGGAGTTGATGGAAAGAGTGATGGGCATAATTAAAAAGAAACATCTTGAAGATAAGCTGGTAATCTTTGGAGGGATCGTCCTCCCTGATGATGTTCCTAAGCTTAAGGAGATGGGTGTCAACGAATATTTTCCACCGGGATCAAATGTAGATTCGATAGTTAGCTATATCAAAGAAAATGTTCCACAATAGAATAGATATGTTATCCTCATTTAAAACAGTTTAATGGATGGAGGTGAATTATGAAATCAAATAAGTCCAATATCGTAAAAAGAAAAGAGCGTAAAGAGGTTTTTACTACCAGTTCGGGCATACCGGTCAAGAGGGTTTATACACCTGAGGATATAGCCGACCTACAATATGATAGAGATTTAGGATCCCCTGGAGAGGAACCTTATGTCCGGGGAATTTACCCCACGATGTACAGGGGAAGGCTATGGACGATACGACAGTTCAGTGGTCTTAATAGTGCTGAAGATACCAATAAAAGGTATAAGTACATGTATCAACAGGGTATTACAGGTTTTTCTATCGCCTTTGATAATGCTACTTTGGCAGGTCTTGACCCGGATGACGAAGGAGCAGAATTTGAGATAGGGACGGGGGGAGTCAACGTCTTCTCTATGAAGGATATGGAAGAGATGTTCGATGGTCTTCCCATAGAGAAAGTCTCTACTGCTGTTATTCCTATAATGTGGAGCACTTGTCAAACCACAGGGATGTATTTTGCCATGGCTGAGAAGAGAGGAATAGATCTAAAAAAATTGGACGGAACGACGGAAGGTGATCCTCTCAGCACGGCGTCGTGTATTACAAATCCAACCGCTTCTGTGCCTTTTCGCCATGCATTCAGGCTCTGTGTTGACTTAGCGGAGTGGTCTGCTATAAATGTTCCAAAGTGGCATGCGATAAGCTTCACATCGTATAACTACCGAGAGGCAGGGGTAAATGCTTACCAGGAGATAGCCGGGCTTATGGCAGCTGCCATCGCTGTCATTGAAGAGGAACTTCATAGAGATAGAGGATTAGGCGTGGATGATTTTGTCCCTCAATTTACCTTTCATCTATCATCCCACAGTGATTTCTTTGAGGAGATCGCCAAGATGAGAGCAGCACGTAGAATGTGGTGCAAGATAATGACAGAGAGATATAATGCAAAGGATCCTCATTCTAAGATGTTGAGGTTTCATATTCAGACGGCTGGTTCTAGTCTTACCTATCAGCAGCCATTGAATAATGCCATTCGTGTAGCTTATCAGATATTAGCTGCTTCTCTCAGTGGAGCTCAATCTATGCATGCCTGTTCTTACGATGAAGCACTGTGTATTCCTACGGAGGAGAGTGCTTTACTTTCTATAAGGACGCAACAGATTGCCCAGCACGAGATTAATGTTACCAATGTTGCAGATCCTCTGGGTGGTTCGTACTTTGTTGAATCACTGACAAATGAGGTGGAAAAGAAAGCATGGGAGTACTTGGAAGAAATAGATAAACATGGAGGATTTGTTGAGGCGGTGGAATCAGGCTGGTTCCGGGCTGAGGTGGAAAAAGCCGAGATGAAGAGAGAGGATGAAGTGAGGAGTGGTGAAAGAGATGTTGTGGGAGTTAACTGTTTTAAGATGACTGAGGAACCTTACAAGGTATCATTCTTTCGTCGTGATCCTCAACTTGTAGAGAAACAGAGGGCGAAATTACAAAAGTTAAAGGAAGAGCGTGATGATAGAGAGGTTGAGAAGGCATTAGAAGAGCTTCGTCAAGTAACCGAAAGCGGTGAAAATGTTATGCCAGCAGTGATGAAAGCACTCAAGGTTTATACTACCATAGGTGAGATATCTAAGGTTTGGAAGAGTATCTTTGGTCCTATTGTTCCAAGCGGTTTGGCAATAACGATGTAATTCTTGAATTATGCAATGTGATGGAGTTGAGATAAAAATGGGAAAAATTAGGGTTTTGATGGCTAAACCGGGATACGATAGTCACTTTAGAGGTGCTGTGGTGGTAGCTACAACATTGAGGAATGCGGGAATGGAGGTGATATACCTTGGTGGGCAGCAACCCTCAGAGGTAGCGAATACTGCCCTTCAGGAAGATGTTGATGTCATTGGTATAAGTACTTTAAGCTCTACCTATATGGAATATCTAACCGAGCTAACGTCACTCCTTAAGAACAAGGGAATAGCAGAGAAATTATTAGTTGTGGGTGGGGTTGTTATTCCCGACGATGTCCCTAAATTAAAAGAGATGGGTGTCGATGGATACTTTCCTCCAGGGTCAGATTTAGTTTCCATCGTTGATTACATTAGGAATGGAGTAAAATAACTACGCCTCGACGACCTCCTTCACCGATCCTACAACCTCCTCGGAGGTTGCCCCCGGTTTTAGGAGGGCTTTAAACCCAAGTTTCTTAAGTTTTGGTTCATCTTCGGGCGGAAATATCCCTCCCATCACAAACGCCATGTTATCTTTTATCCCCTTCTCTTCAGCCGATCTCATCAATTCCCCGCCTAGTTCTAATGCGCCACCGCACATCGAATTTATACCAACGACATCGACGTCTTCCTGAACGGCCGCCTCGATTATCTGCTCTGGACGATTGTTACCGATATAGATAACCTCCATTCCCGCATCTCGAAGCATGCTCGCTACCGTGACGATCCCTCTGGAATGCGTCTCAAGGCTATATGCCGATAGTAATACCTTAATCTTCTTTTCATTCATTTTTATAACCTCTTATATGACCAGCGGCTGTTTCCACATCCCAAACGCCTCTACGAACTTTCTTCGCATCTCTCCTTCTGTGGCGCCAGCTCTGGCAGCTTCGATCGTCTTATATGTCACGTTCTCTCCGGATTTGCACGCATCCACGATCGCGCCAAGACAACTCTCCACTTTGTCATTATCCCTCTCTTCTCTCCACTTCTTCAGCTTTTCGATCTGTCTCTGCCTTCTCTCTTCCAAAACCTCCTGGCATTTGATCGGCGGCTCTTTAACGTCAGGGCGTCTGAAGTAATTGTATCCGACGATCTTTATCGTACCATCATCGATCTTCCTGCGCTCCTTCGCGATGTAACTGGCAATTTTATTGTGCATCCAACCGCTCTCTATCGCCTTGACGAAACCTCCCTCCTTCTCGATCTCTTCCAATTGATCGAGAACCTTCGATTCTGCGATATTTGTCAGTTTCTCCACGTAGAAAGAGCCGGCGAGGGGATCGACCACCTGCGTGACCTGTGTCTCGGCGTTGATGATCTGTTGGGTTCGAAGCGCCAACAACGAATCCTCCTCCAATGGGACGGAATATGCCTCGGCATAAGAATCCACGTGCAGAGACTGAGTTCCACCCAATATCGCGGCCATCGCCTGGAAAGCCGACCTTATGACATTGTCGTAGGGTTCCACCCGCTGTAGGGATATACCGGATGTCTGTATGTGGCATCTCTCCAACTGGGATCTCGGTTTTTTCGAATCAAACCTGTACTTCATTATCTTGTACCATAACCTTCTAGCCGCGCGCAATCTGGCAATCTCCTCAAAGAAGTCATTGCTGACACTCCAGAAGAATGCCATCCTCTCTGCCACCCAATCAGGATCATAACCACGCTCTTGCATCTCTTCGAGGATCGCAATACCGTTGGCAAAGGCGACTGCCATCTCCATGATCTCGTCGGTGCCCTCCTCGCGCAGATTGTAGCCGTTCAATGTGATATAATTCCATCTTGGCACCTCTTTCCTGAGGAACTCGATGTTGTCGCACTGTATCCTGAAGTCATCCGCAGGAGGTATGTACTCTGGAGCTCTGCGAACGATATTCTCCATCGTGATGTCGTTCTGTACGCTGCCAGGAAGCGTCTTCCAATCGTAGCCCCTCTTCTCTGCCATCACCAAGAACATGGGGAATATGATCATCGAATTTCTTGGATAATGGGTGACGATGGAAGAACTTACCTTATCGATCGGAATATCCTTATATATTACCTCCATATCCTGAACGCAGTCGATCGGGACGCCAACTGTTCCTACCTGGCCGACAGATTCGGGCTCATCCGAGTCGAACATCTGAACCGTAGGTAGATCGAGCGCCAGATTCGTTCCGGTGGCACCGGATTCAAGGAGGAACTTCAGCCTCTCGTTGGTCTCCTCTGGAGATCCTGCCCCGGAGAGCTGGCGTATCGTGAATACCCTACCCCGGTACATGTTTGGATATGGTCCTCTCGTGAACGGTTCCTGCCCCGGAAAACCTACATCAGCTTCGTAGTCCAAATCAGCCACATCGCAGGGTGTATAGAGCATCCCTCTTGGGATCTCGGAACCCAAGATCGTATATGGCGTCACTTCCCAATTTTCTCTATCCTTCTCTCGCACCTTCGTATTCTTCCACTCATCGAAGCCCTCTTTAATCTTCTCGATGGCATCCGGGTTGTAGAGCGGAATGCGCTTTTTTTCCTTTAACTTCTCCTCAAAAATCTCTTTTGTTGTCTTCTCCTCACTCATGACGATCCTCTCACATTTTTATTTTCTGTTTGAATTTTTGTATATTGATACATGGCGCCCAACGCCTTTACGGCACTCTCGATGTCCAGATAAGCTGGATACCCATTATTTTCAAGTTCAAAATAGACCTGGTCTATACCCTCTAAACTCGGACCAAATATCCAGAAGGTTATCGGTTTACTTTCGGATTTTTTAATTTCGTTTAACACTTGGGCATAGTAATCTACGGAGATCATTCCCTGAAGGGTACATAGAAGACAGTCAACATTCTCATCGTTCAACATCGCTTCGATCACTTCTCTATAGGGAGGCATACCCATACCGGCCATTTGACCCACATCCGATGGGTTTCCTACGAGCGTAGGATGAATCTCATATAACTTTTTATCTGTCTCCGCAGAAAGTTTAGCGAGAACTAATCCAGATTCTATCGCAATATCTGTTGCCATTGCCCCTCCTGCTCCGGTGATGGTGATTATTCCCAATCGATTTCCTTCTGGAAGTGGTTGATACGAGAATGCCTTTGCGATCTCCAACAGTTCTCTAAGAGAATTAACTTGGATAATACCTGCCTGTTTGAACGCCGATTCATAGATTTTTTGCTCTCCGGCCATAGAACCCGTGTGTGACATGAGTGCCTTTTTGCTCTCTTTTGTTCTTCCGGGCTTGAAGATCAAGATTGGTTTCTTCTTGGCAACTCTTTTTGCCACATCCAGAAATCTACGTCCATCCCTTATGCCTTCAATCTCCATCGCGATCACCTTCGTCTCCAGATCGCCTGCCAGATATTCTAGGAGATCAATTTCATCAAGATCGCACTTGTTACCAAAGTCACAGATCTTACTGATTTTATATCCGAAATCTCCATAGCGCGACGCCGTGGGGCTAATTAAACCTGTTTGAGCGGCAAGAGCTATATTTCCTCTTTTGATCTTACTACTTGTAATATAAGGGATTGTCACAAGGCCATTTGTAGTATTTACGGTGCCGAGGGTGTTTGGTCCAAGAATACGGATTCCCGCCCCTCTAGCGATCTCGACGACTTCATTCTGTAATTTGGCTCCTTCCTCGCCCCTTTCCGCGAAACCATCTGACACGATAATTATGGCCTTTACACCTTTTTCTGCACAATCTTTTACTATTGAGGAAACTTGTCGAGCGGCAGCGATTATGATTGCCAAATCAACGGTTTCTGGAAGATCCTTAACGGTGGGATAAACCTTTAGACCTCGAACCTCATCGTAAGATGGATTGATCAGATAGATCTTGCCCGAATATTCCCAATTCCACAGATTTTCTAATAACACTTGACCCCCAAACCAAGTTTGCTGTGAGAAGGAACCAATTATGGCTACGATCTTCGGGTTAAAAAAGGGAGAAAGATCCTTTCTCATCTCATTGTTTTTTAACTTTTTCACCTCTTTCTGAACCATTTTTTTACCCCTGTATCATTCAAAACATTACTCTTATCTACTTATCTAATACACAATCTATTTCTTGACTCTTTCTATTCAAAAACTTTTCCCTCGAGATCAAAGCCGCCCCGAGAGCTCCGGTTATCAACGGTTCGGGCGGAATATGAATGGTGTGCCCTATCTTTTCCTCGAAAGATTTGACCATGCCCACATTCTTGGCGACACCCCCCGTCATCACGACATCATCCTCAATGCCAACGTTTTTGGCCAATCCGCTCACCCTCGTTGCGATCGCATCGTGCAATCCCGCGATGATATCTTCTTTATCTTTCTCTGCGGCGATCAGAGAGACCACCTCAGACTCCGCGAATACCGTACAGGTACTGCTGATGGCAACCCTATTTTTAGATTTTAGGGATAGAGGACCCATATCTTCTATATTGATGCCCAATGCGTTAGCCATGACTTCAAGAAATCTTCCACTCCCTGCCGCACACTTATCGTTCATCGCAAAAGAACGAACCCTTCCATTCTCGTCGAGCCGCATCGCCTTCGAATCTTGCCCACCGATATCGATCACCGTGTGGCAATCGGGAAATATCTTTCTGACGCCTTTTGCATGGCAGGTGATCTCCGTCACCTTCTCGTCCGCGAAGAAGGCGGTGGCAACGTTTCTGCCGTAACCCGTCGCCGTGATAAAGTTTATATCTTTTTTATCAATTCCACAACCTCTGATCGTATCTTCATATAGACTCAATATAATGCCTCTGGGATTGATGCCGCTCTTCGTGAACCGATACCCCACGATATCTTCTTCATCAATTATTACGACCTTGGTCGTCAAAGATCCGATGTCTATGCCACAGAAGTACATGTTCACTCTAAAGATTCCAAGAACGCCTCTATTTGGGTCTTCATCCTCTCGACCGGCATCGCCCTCGGATCGCACTGTGGAGCCTCGACGATCAGACTTGGAATGCCCATCTCTTCATAGAGTGCGTCTCTTATCGGTCTCATCACCAAACTGACAATTCTGCATCCCGTATTTTCAAATAGGATCGCTCCATCGACCTTCGATTCTTTTGCATTTTTGATCAGTGCATCCAGCATCCCTTCATGCTCGACGTTGCAAAAATTGCTCATCCTTCTCGCCATACTCTCAAATGGCCTTTTAGAATCATGCAGAACCGCCGAGCAGTTTGCATAGGGATTTAAAGGAAATGTCGCTCCCAACTCTTCCATATAGTCATACAGCGAGA